>NZ_JBSGDB010000017.1:0-43863 GCF_053602155.1 Streptomyces sp. NPDC004561 | reverse complement strand
CGCACGGCGGCGGAGCTCAAGCGGGTAACGGGAAGGTCGTGCCATGACTCGATCCTTTCATGAAATCGAGTCTCTATTCGAGTCGGGGCGGTTCACACCGTACCTGTGACGTCCCCTGGATCACGGCGGGTTCATCCGCCACCAGTTCGGCGCATGCCGCGCAGCATCGCTGGCCGTGGACCGCCGCGGGCGGCTCTTCCCCGCGATCCCCCGCCCTTTCCTCAACGCGTGCAAGGAGAGATACATTATGCCGCTGATCAGCCCCGAATACGCGGGCCAGTTACTGAAGGAACTGACGCAAGGCTGCCCCGTTCCTGCAGCCCCTGCAAACATGGCCCGCTACGCTTTCCAGACCAGTGACCACGTGCTCATCGGAGATGTCGCCGTCCGCGGCTACAAGCACAAGAACAAGTGGCGGCTGGACGAACGGGACATCCGCAAAGCCGGCGAACGGCTGGCCTCGCTCGCGATCGATCTCGACGATCTGGTCGACGCCCGTCCCCTACCCACCGACCGCGGACACACGTGGCGTTTACAGATCATGAGCTGGTTCGACCAAGTCGCCTACGAGGACCAGACCGCCAACGGATGCCACTGCGAAGGCCAACAACCATGCGACCGCACCCGGCCGAACCAGCACGGACTGGGGTGCGGGGCAACCTGGGAACAGGTCGAAGCACGCTACGGCCAGCAGAGTATCGCCTCCACCCACCCGCTGCCGCTATTGACGTGGTCTGGCGCGATCTGGTTGGTCCCGCGTGCCTACGCCGCCCTTCTCAACCGAGCGGAGCAAGTCGCCACCCACTTCGCCGAAAAGGCCGCCCGCTGCAGCCGGTGCGGGGCCCAAGGAGACATCTGGGAATGGCGTTCCTCCAGCACTGCCGGCTACACCACCCTGTGCCCCTCATGCACCAGCGCTGCCGCCCGTGAGTACAACGGCCATCTGCGGGGCAGGCGGTACAAGTCGCTTCCGAAGAACTCGCAACCGGACGCATTCCTGTGCGTCTTGTGCCCCAGCCCGCGGCAGGCCATGTACTGGGACCACTGCCACGAGCACGGATTCGTCCGTGGTCCGGTGTGCGCCAGCTGCAATACGTACGAAGGCGGCGGCTACCAGTTCATCAACCGCCCGGGCGCGGTACAGCACCTCTTGCAGTGCGACGGCTGCCGTCGTGAAGGTACCGTGCCGCCGCGGCACCAACCCGACGTCGTACTCCGCACATTCGTGCTCGACCCTCACGACTCATGTACGCAGCCGCCTCGATATCCGTGGGGTGCGGTGGAGGGAGACGGGTCGATCCGCTTCCGTCTCCATTGCTGGCACCACACGCCCCCCTACCGGTGGGAACAGGTCGTGACCGCTTCCCAAGTCAGGCTCCTAGTGCATGAGTTCGTGGACAAGGTTTTGGCAGGCGAGATCGATACTCCTGACCAGGACTTCGCCTGACGCCCTGCCATAGTCGCTCTGCTCCTCTGGTCTTCCTACGCATCCCCGGCCGGGCGGCTGCCCCCCGCGCCGGGGATCTCCGAGCAGAGCCGGTGCCTCTTCATACCGACCACGGACGGTACAGTCCCCTTCTCCGCATGAAGCGAATGACGCCGGCCTCGCGCCGGGCCTGCCCGCGGGTCCTGGCAACGCGTCCGAAAAACGCACCGGCGTGGCAGCGTCACACTCGGGGCACCGTCGCGGTCGACCGGGCCGTCCGGCGACGGGCAGGATGCCGTCGACCAGGTTCATGGCCGAAGCCGCGACCATCCTATTGATCCATGCCGCAACGGGGTCCGCGCGGTGCACGGACCCCGTTCCCGCTCCTCCTCAGTCTGGACGCCGGTCAATGCGGTCCCACTGATGCATCAACCTTGAGTGTCGAGCGCACGGAGCGCCTTGTGGAGGACTGGCTCGACGCGCAGGCGCGTGCCGTCCCGATCGAACACTTGGAGAGCCTCTAGGCACGTGACGGCCCAGCACGCATCCTCAGAGGCGAGACCAGCCACCTCGGCTGCGGTCACGAGATAAGCATCGTCATGCCATTCGGTACCGAGCTGACCGATGATCCCGCAGTAAGCGGTCTTGAGTGCACCGTTCTCGAATAGGCCCACAGCGTCAACGAACTGGCGGGCGCCGCTGCTCTGTTCCAGCCACGATGTCAGGTCCCGCAGCACTTGGTCTTGATCAGGCTGGTTCTCACGCAGCTGCAGAGCTTTGTCCAGCAGAAATGGCCAGCCTCCGCTCGCTGCGGCCAAGCAAGTCAGACGTTCCTCCGTCTCGCACAGACTGTGGCGCTGTGTCCAGTCCTTCAAGCTACGCAGGTCGTGGCGGCGCAGCACCACAGCAGTGTCGTGGTCGGGTTCGGTGAGCACGTCAGACCAGAATCCGAGCTGACCGACACCCGACACTAGGACCACGGACCTCGTGGCCTCGGCGGCCTCGGGGAGGACTGCCCTGGCCAGCTCAAGAGACTCCCGGCAGGACTTCTCACTCCCCCACGACAAATCGCTGATGAGCAATCGCCGTTCACCGGCGCAACCTGCCGAGAGCTCTTTGCGGAATGTCTTGGCACTGCTGATCGCGGGCGCCAACCAGCTCACGACCCGGCCGGTCACCTCTCGCAGGGTCTGCTCTACCTCGGCGATGCCGGTCGCCTGCGTACCAAGGACGACGCGAACCTGGTTGACGTGCTCCCCCAACAGGTAGTCGATCTGGTTGATGGTGAGCGGGGCGGACCTGCCGTCGGATAGGTCCGGACGGCTCTCCAAGACGACGGTCTCCTCCAACCGGGACTCTTTTTCGGCGCCGAGGAGCCGCGCTTCGATCTCCTGAGCAGTGCCGATCATGCGCAACGCGTTGGGGCCCCTTAGGTGCCAGCCCTGTCCGTCATTGTTCGGCGCCAGCACACCGAGGCCAACCATCTCCTGCAGATAGGCACGGAAGCCCTCGCTGTCCAAATGTTCGAAACCCCGAGGCCACCACCCGGCACACTCGTCCCGCAATTCCCGGTCGCTGAGGCGGGTCTCGAGGCCGTTGTCCCGGGCGTGCTGGGCGAGGACGTTGGCGATGACGTGATAACGGTCATCGAGAGCGAGAGTGTCCTTGAAGGCTGCGGTGATATCCGAGCGGAGCGAGGCGTCCTGCTCTACCGCGTCCACGTCGGATTCCTCGATCGTGTAGGGCGGCGGGCCGAGCGTAACACGCGCCCGCTTATCCTGCATTACCTCCACCATCCGGCTTCCGAAAATCTGCAACAAGAAGGGCTGGTACGAGCAGAAGCCGAGCACTCGGTTCACCAGGTCGACGTCAGTGAACTCAAAGCCAAGCGCGCGCATCGGGTGAACGATCAGGTCGGCCGCAAACTGCGGAGCGAGGGGACCGACGACCGTGGGGGTTTGTGCGAGGTGACTGAAGGGACCGTTCCTGGCTAGTCGGGTGAAGCGCTGCACGGAATGTAGACCCGCGAAGACGACCTTCGCCCGGCCGCGCGAGTCCTCGCCCAGGCCCCGCAGCCGGCGCGTCTCCGTGCACTCGGGCACGTCCGCTTCGAAGAACCGATCGCACTCGTCGAGGAGGATGAGCAGCCGTCGGTCCGGGTCCTGCTCGAGCCAGTGGGCGATTCCGTGTGTGACCCGCTGCCATGACTCCTGCTGTGGGCCCCGGCGCCGGCGCTCTTCGAGAACGCCTTGTCTGATCAGCTCTTGGTCCAGCGTGGGCCAGATTGCCTCGGCACCGAGTGCGGTGCCCCGTCCAATGCCGATCTTGTCCAGGTTCAAGTAGAGCTTGCGGTACGCACCGGGACGCTGCTCCTCGAAACGGTCACCCGCGTCGGCGAGCAGGGCCGACTTGCCAAGGCCCCGACCGCCATAGAGGATCTGGGTCCCTGCCGGGTCGTGGATGCTCTTACGCTCGCGGTCCCGGCCGTAGAACATCTCACGACCAATCTGGCCCCGCTTTTCCTTGATGTACGGGTTCACGGCAGAGAACGGCAACAGTGTCTCGGTCGTGGCGTCAACCCGCCGGTTGCCGTGTGCGGTGAGGTAGGCAAGCGCGGCATCGTCGACGACCATGATGGGTTTGGTGTCCTTGGAGGCAGCGGCCAGTTCGATGCGGGTCCTGCTGTCCAGCGTGCCGAAGTGAACGACAAGCAGACTGCTCTCGTCCGGGTCCTGCAGGGCACGGCTGATGAGCAGCTTTGCCGTGGGGCGGCCCCAGATCAAGAGGGCACGCAGTTTGCCTCCCCGGTCCTTGATCTGCGAACCGAAGGCCGGCGCCCAGGCACGACCGGTGACGTGCACGTCCGCCAATTCGAAGAACCGGTAGTCCTTACCGCGCGGCAGATCGTCTAGGGGCCGTGCTCGCCGTGCCTCGTATCCGAGCAGGGATAGAGCCGGGGTAAGGGTCTCCCTAGGGTTGATCTTGATGCGGTCCTTGGTCGCAGCGAGTTTGCTCCACAGTTCCAGGGCCGTAGCGGCCCGTTCGGCTTCCTCCGCCGAGAGCCCAGCGTAGTTCAGTACAGGGTCGTCGCCATGTCGGCTGCGGGATCGAACGGCCTCGATCAATTCCGCTTCAAGGCCGCTGGGCAGTGCGTCGGGCACGGCCGGGAAGAACACGTCGAGATGTGAGTCCTCGGACCGGATTTCCGGTACCGGCTCGCCCAGCTCGAGGAAATAAACAAGTTCGGCCGCAGTGGCCAGGCTGTCAGTGTCCAGATTGCGCAGGACTCGCTCGCGGTCCTCCGCACTCACATCCGTCAGCGCGGTCAGACGGGCGCGCAGTCGGTCGGCAGCCTCCTTCCGATAGCGGGGCAGGAGTTCCTCAACCCGGTCGAGGTTGCGGCGGGTCGCGGCGAGTTCGTCCGGTCGGTCGTGATCCAGCTGTGCTTTGGCATCTGCCAGCAGCTCCTGCAGGATGACGTCCTGTTCGACGGTGAGTGCCTCGTCCGCCTGAGACCGGCGGAGCTGGGCGGCCAGCTGCCGCTCCTTCTCGGCGAGCGCTGTGCGTCGTTCCTGCTCCAGCGCCGTAAACTGGGTGCGGCGCTCTTCGGAGAGGGTCAGGGTCTGGGCCGCAGGAAGCAGACCGAGGTCGGCGAGGTCCGTTATGGTGCGGACCGCACAGAATTCGTCACGACCGAGTTGGTGCTCGATCGCTTCATCCCACGTACGGTCAACAGCGCGTAGGACGACGTCCACGGTGGGTTTCTCACTCAACGGAGTGGGGCCCGTTTTGTACAGTTCGGCGTCCAGGATCCGCCGCACGTCAGGCTCGGAACCCGTTTCGACTGGTCGGCTGTTCGCATCCAGTTCGTTGAAGACCTCGGCGAACAGGTCCCGAGCTACCGAGGCGGCGGCCTTCGCCAGGGCGGAACTGCGTTCTGCCGCCGCTAGGTCGTCGACGACCCGTTCGCGCAGGCCGAGGAGGGACAGTCGCAGTGAGGCGACGGACTGGAACGCCCATGCATTCTCTTGCGAACGTCGAGCCTGCAAATCCCGCTTGACGGTTCGCCACTGCCGTACGGCGTCCCTCACGCGCTCCAAGTACTGGCGGACGTTGTTTCGGCCCGACCCATGGATGCCGCGTCCGCCCGGACCGCGCAGAGTGCTGTCCATGTCATCGATGGCCGCCTCGATCTGCGTGCGCCGAGCGAGGCTCTCCAGCAGTTCGTCCGCTCTCCGCTCGGCGTCTGGGGCATCAGCCACGATCGCGGTCAGAACACCACCCAGCAGGCCCGTCTGAGCCAGCCAGTGCTGCACCATGGCACTAGCCCGCTGGAAGCGCAGCCGCGGAGCGGTGAGCAGGGCTTGACAGCCGTCCACGGCCGCGCGCAACTCGCCCTCCGTGTAGGAGACGTCGGCAGCAACGGCATGAGGCGGTGCGATGAGCAGCGCACCCTGTAGGGTGCGCTCCGCTACCGTGGTCGCCACCTCGTGCAGGGCGTCGGGCAGCTGGGGAGCGAGCGCTCGCAACTGCGCGCCGACTACGGGTGCACCCGTCACCAGGGCTGCGCGGACCAGGCTGGGTAGCAGGAGCAGGGACAGTGCGTCGGTGTCGCTTTCTTTACGGACGTCCCATGCGTGCAGCGACTCTTCGATGATCTGAGCGGTGTGGCCGGTCCTAGAACGCAACAATGTCGCCGCTGTGGTCAGGCGCAGGACGGCGGACTCGATGTCCGGGCGGTCGGCGGCCTCCGACAGATGGGCGGCAAGCCCGAAACGCTTCTCAGCGATGAGCCTTGCAAGGACCAGTTCGGTGTCCTTCGGCCGGGTGTGACCGGGGGTCATCGCAGGTTCGGCGGTGACCGATCGGGCCGGCTGGAGCCGTGGTTCCTCGGTTTTAGTGGGCGGAGAACCATTATCGGTCGGGTCGGACTTCACAATTGGCGCGGGTACCGGGTTTGTACTGGTGTCAGGTTCCCGTGCGGTAACCGTCTGCGGGGTGGTGGTGCTGTTCGCTTTCTCGTAAGTCTCAGCAGGCTCCGCGGTCAGCGAGGAAGGCGGGTCGACCGTGTCAGCGCCGTCCGCGGACACCGTTATTTGCTCGTACAGGACGGCGGCCACGGCGTACGGAGGATGCGCGACGGATAGCTGCTGTTGAAGGTCGATAATCTCTTGCTGCGCGTGGCTCCGGTCCCGCATGTTGACGAGACGCACCAGCAGGGTGAGGAAGTGCGCACAGGCGTCATCCTGCTCGTCCCACTGCTGCTTGGCGAGCAGTCCTTCGGTACGCTGCCTGGCGTCTGCGATCGCCGCGGCGACCGCGCTGTCTGGAGCACAGCTGAGGCTCAGCACCGGTACCAGCACACGACGGGTCTCTTCGTCCGCCTCCTTTCTTGCCTGGCTCGCGCGAAACTCGTCGATTGCGGTCAAGATGTCAGTGAGTCGTTCGGTAGCGCCGGTGACTCCGATCGCGCAGAGCATGGCCCGGGCGCGGGAGAAGGCAGGAGCAACAGCGGCGAGCAGCTCCAGATTGGTGTCGGCGGGCGGGCGCCCGTCCAGCAAGGCTGCACGCACACGGTCGGCAGCGTCTTGGGCCACCTCGACGACGCGCTTGAGTTCCTCCTCGGTCGAGGTCAGGTCGTCGAAGCTGATCGGTTCGTCGGAGTGCCGCCGTTCCTCATCCGTGAGGGGCTCGACCAGCGTCCGCTGAAGCTCGTGGTCGGCTTGCCTGGGAGCCGGGAAGGCCGTCGTCGGTTTCGTGTCCTCGACTGTCGTGCCCTCGTGCTGCGCAATGTGGTGGTCGAAACCGGAAGTCGCGTCGATAACCCCCTGCGCTGCCCTGTGCACCGCGTCTCGGGCGGCCTCATCCGTCTCGATGTCGAACCAGTCGTGTTCCGCGGCCCACACGAGCAGGTGGGCGTCGCGCAGCGATGGCTGGAGGTGGGAGAGCAGTGCCAGGTGTAGCAGGCGTGTGCCCCAGCGGTCCACGAGCTGAAGGCCGGCTCGGGCGGAGCCGTGCTCCCTGACCTCGCGTTCGATGTCGTGGATGATGCGGGCGGTGAGGTGGGACACGGCGTGCCCGCGGTGGGCCGGCGCCTCCCGCTGCACCCGCTTGAGTACCTGCTCGCTCAGCACACGGCCGAAGCGCCGTGGCTCGACCTTGCGGAAGCCGAGGCCTTGCATGATGGCCTGGCGGTCCTTGGGCCCGAGGGAGTTAAGCGCGAGTTCTGCCTCCTCTACGGTGAGTTCGTCGACTGCCGGGTTCAGGCCCCGGCCGAGTTCGTTGAGCGCTGCGGCCAGTTTCTTGAGCAAGTCGACTGGTATATCCGGTGGGGAGAACGGTGGCGTCGCGGCCACGGGGTAGCTGTCGGTCATTCGGTCCCGATTCTTGTGTTCTTTGCTGTGGTGCGGTGGGCCGGGTGCTGTAGCGCAGCGGGCTGGCCACTGGGCGTGGTCAGCGGCGGCGCGAGTGTGCGGTGACGAAGGTGTAGCCGGGGGGAAGTTCCCAGCCGTCTGCCTTCCCGACGTGGCGGCAGTGGTTGCGGTAGGCGGCGCGTTGGGTGTCGGTTGGTTCCCATCCCGGGGGCAGCCGTCGCAGGAAGCCATGGACGAAGTGCTCCACGCCCTTGTCCTGCGTGGGGACGCCGCCCGAGCCCGGCCGTGACACCACCACGGGGTTTGGTGCGTAGCCGATCAGGGCGATCAAAGGCTCGCCGTCGCGGGCGGGATGGTGGGGCTCGCCGTCCGCACCGCGGCTGCCGGTGGCCGCATAGAGGTGTCGTTCGGCGAGGAGTTCGTCCACGGCCTGTTCCAGTGCGGTGATCTGTTGCGGTGCGGGAGTCGTGTTGTAGATGCCGCGGGGTATGGCGGTCCGGTCGAGCAGGGCGTGCCCGTCCGGGGTGAGCCGGCCGAAACGCCGTACCGCCCGTATTACGAGGCGTCGGGTGTCCAGTCCGTCGGATGAGTCACCATCCCGGCTGCTTCCCGGGGCTCCTTCGCGGGTGAGTACCGAGGGATCGTAGCGGTGGGTGATGAGGATCCCGTCGATGTCGACGGGGTCCTCCAGTTCGACAGTGTTGAGCCGAAAGACTCTGCCGCCTCGCGGCCACTGGACGTGGATGTACAACCCGGGGAAGAAGTCGATGGGCCACTGGATGTTCCGGAGCGTGCCAGTTTCCTCGGTGAGGTCCAAAGCGACCTCCTGCACCTCCTCGGACGCGTCGAGCTCGCCGCCAGGATGGCTGAGTTCTAGCCGTACGGAGGAGGGGTCCATGGCGAGGTGGGCCAGTCCGTCACGGACTATTCCGCTCAGCGGCAGTCTGTCCTCCATGAGGTGGGCAAGGCGCAGTGGGAGTCGCCAGCAGACTTCGCTGTCGTTGATCTTTAGGTAGTTAGGGAGGCCGATCTGTTCGCCATCCACGAGGGGGGTGTCCGCGGGTGAGGCATCGACGTATGGCTCCTGCGGCTGCTCCTCCAGCGGCTCGTCCTCGGGAACGCTCTGGCGGATAATCTCAGCGGTCCGGGGCGCTGGCGGATGCAGCGTGTCGTGCCAACCACGTCCCGCAGGGTGCAGCGGGTCGCTGTCGTCCGCCTCCTCTGAGCCTGGGTGGTGGGACCGCCAGATGCCGCCGCTTTCGAAGTTGTCGTCCAGGGTGATGCGTACGTCGCTTTCGGCGCACCAGCCGTTGTCTGTGTCCCCACGGATGAAGTCGGCGACCGCGAGGTTGGCGCGGCATACCGACACCGCATATTCCACCCCGGTCAGCAGCGGTTCGGCGCCGTCCACGCCGCACAGCCAGGGGCGGATCGCCGTGTACACGGTTCGGGAGTCGTTCAGGACGTGGCGCCGACGACTGGTCGGGGCGGCACCACGTTCCAAGGAGCTGGCAAGGGACCTCAAATCCGCTCCGCCCAGCGGGCCCTTGTGGCACAAGCCGGCGCCGATGCGCGTTCGGGTCAACGCATAGTGGCCCCAGTTCCGCAGGCTGTCACTGGTGCGCAATACGTGACTGACCGTGTCCAGGAGCCCAATGAGCGCCTCCTGAAGACGCTCCTCCCGGCTGTCACCGATCAGGTGGGCAACAGACACGGGAACGAGAGGACTCAGGAGTGCTTCTCGCTGGTGGGTGAGCAGGTGGTGCGCGAAGGCGGCCGTGTCGTCGAGCCTGGCCTGCGGCGCGGAGCCGTAGCGGGCGTCAACGACAACATGTCCGTCCTTATTGAGCCATTTCTGGCGATTCCGGAATCGCTTGAGCTTGGCCTCGTCAAGCTGGAGCGCAGGGCCGAAGGCCGTGAGGTCGGGGACCAGGAGTTCACGGCGCACGGGGGGCGACGTCTCCTGGTGCTTCACCGGCCCTTGTGCGCCGGCCGGTGCCCCGGACACCCAGGCTGGTACGTCCACGTCGTCCTCGATAAGGAGGTGACGACCTTCCTTGTAGACGATCTCGGCGTACAGCGGGTCGGAGCCTGTTTCGATCCGAACGAGTGCTCCGACGGGAAGAGCCTGTACCTCGTCACCCAGTGTCAGGGAGGGGAAGGCATCGAGGTTGAAGGGGCCATTCCCGTAGCCTTCGCCACCGAGTTCATAGCCGAAATAGGCAGCATTGAAAGCGACCGCCGAGTGCACCGGACAGGCGCGGTCGACGACGACCGCCTCCAGGTAGCGGCGCAGCCGGTCCAGGTCCTCGGAAGAGGTGGCCCGGTGTCCTCCGGTCATGGCGGGAATGAGCACGGGCTCACCGTCGTACGGCTGCCAGACGTCCGTTCCGGCTGTGGTCATTGTGGTCATGCCCCGCCGTCCTTCTGTTCCGGTCCGCTCCCCGTGTGCCATGCCGGGCGAAGCCCCGTGTGCCATGCCGGGCGGATCGCGCGCCAGAGGCCATCCGGTCCCTCGACTGCGGCTCCGCCAGTGGCCAGCCGCTCCAGGCTCGCACCGACTGCCGGATAGGGAAGGTCGGCGCGGCCCCCGAAGTAGCGGCTGTCCCGGATCGCTTTCGGCAGGGGGATCATCTTTCGGCTCCTCGGGTTGTAAGAGGATTCGTCGCCGCGCAGCGCGTGCCAGATCCGGCGCGGGTGCGCGCCCTGAGGCTGGAGCTGCAGCAGCCGGTGAACCTGAAGGTCGACTCGCTGGTCACGCAACGCGGTGTCGGTGCGGCCGCCGTCGCGGGGACGTGGGCTGTGGAAGGCCTCGGCAACAGCGGGGCGCCGTTCCTCCACAGGCCAGCGGCCAGTGTCCCAGCAGGCGGAACAGCGGCAGCGAGCCGTGGTGCAGCAGCCCTCGGGAAGGTCAGTGACGCCGAAGTAGTCGGCGAAGAGGCGCTGGGCGCAGACCATGCTCGTTTCAAAGAAGTCCCGCAGCCTGGCCAGTTCCTCAGCGGTTCGGCGGCCGCGTCGGCCAAGCAGCGGTAGGAAGCCGTCGGGCAGGGTGCCGGTGCGGACGGTCAGTCCGGTGACCAGACGACGGCTGGGTGCCGCCGAGACGTCCAGGAGGCCGCGGTCATGCAGGTCGGCGAGCAACTCCCAGGTCGCCGCAGGTCCGTCGGCAACCGAACGGTAGTCGGGGCACCGGTCGACGAGTTCCCGGTCGAGGAGTCGGACATCGACGCGCCGCGGGGTATCCCAGGACAGAGCGATGCCGATGACGGTCTGCTCGATCCGCGCGAGTTCGGCGCGCTCTTCTGCCCCTGCATGCTTCTCTCCGTTTCCTTCTACGGCGGTGCCGGTCTGTCCTGTGCCATGGTGTGCCAGCCGCAGGTCGCCGGGCTTGACGGCGCAGTACGGCGGGTGGTCACCGAGGTCCTCGACGGCGCCGAGGTCGGCGAGCGCGCTGAAGGTCCGCATGACCCCGCCCTGGTAGCGCTCCTGGATGTACCGGTCTTCCAGCTCGTCCTCGCTTAGCGCGCCGGTCGCGGCGTCCTCGGCCATGAGGACGTCGGCCAGCCGAACCGGGTCGAGCGTGTCGTCGCGCTGGGCGACGACGAGGGCGCCCATGCGGCGCAGCAGCGAGGCCGGCAATTCCTGGCCAGTCATAAAGCGGACCATGCGCAAGCCCCGGCTCGTGGCGAGCGCGAGACCGCTGTTGACGGGGCCCTCGCCGGCCGTACCCCGGCCGGCGCTGTCGCGTCCAGCCCGCCCGAGCTGCTGGTAGAGCGCGGCCAGGTCGGTAGGCGGCGACACACACATCACGGTGCGTACGTCGGGTCGGTTGACGCCGAGCCCGAACGCAGAGGTGGCGACGACCACGACTGGCATGAAGCCGTCGTCGCCCTCGCGAGGCGCCTCCCGAAACTCCGTCATGACGGCCGCCTTCTCCGCCTCCGTCAAACGGCCGTGGAACCGCAGCACGCGTAGGCCGGCGTCACCGACGTACTCGCGCAGGTGCGTGTAGAGGGTGTTGACCTCCTTGACGGTGAGGCAGTACAGGATGGCGTGACCATTCAGCGCGTCGACGACGCGCTCCACCAGCCCCGCCACTCCGCCCGCCCCTAGCCGGTCGAGGGAGCGGCGGAAGACGGCGAGTTCGGGTCGGATCGGGTTCTCGCGCACCGTCACGAGGCCGCCGACGACGCCGGGACGTTCCGTTTCGGTGTTCAGCTCGGGCGAGCCGGGCTCCGGCACGTTGGCAGGCAGACCGAACAGTCCCTCGCGCAGTGCCTCGTGCACGACCCGGTTGGCGGTGGCCGTGACCGCGGTGACCGCCACCCCATGGTCCCGGCGCAGCTCGTCCAAGAACCGGCTGACCCGGCGCATGCTGGGCCGGAAGTCCTCCCACTGTGCCAGTGTGTGCGCCTCGTCGACGGCGATCCGGGTCACCCGGCCCGCCGCGGCGGCTGCCCGTACAGTTTCGCGGAAGCGCCGCTGGCACAGGCGTTCCGGGCTGACGTAGACCAAGCGGATACCGTGGTCGGCACGGCCGAGGAGCTGGTCTGTCACTTCCGTTTTACCGGCTCTGCTGCTGGACTCGCGCAACGGAGAGATCAGGGCGCGAACCGCCCCGCCGATGGAGCGGTTGAGTTCAAGAGCCTGGTCGTGCATGAGGGCGACGAGCGGGCTGACGACCACGGTGACGCCGGGCAGGACCAGCGCAGGCAACTGGAAGGTGAAACTCTTGCCAAAACCGGTAGGCAGCAGTCCAAGTACATTGCGGCCCTCGGCCACGGCCGTGATGACAGCCCGCTGGGCGGGTTTGAGAGCCACGGGTTCGTCGTCAAGCCGCAACAGGCCACCGATCCGGGCGCAACGTTCCCTAACCTCCTCGGTTAGGAGGCCCTGTTCCTGCAGCTTCCCGGTCTCCTCGGCGGTCAGCGTCAGCTCGCGGATGCGTCGGGTATACGGCAGCAGGGTGTGCCGTTCGAGGGCTTCGTCGGTACACAGCTCAGCAGCCCGGGCAGGATCCAGGATTCCCTGGGCCGCCATGAACTCCCAGATGCGACGCCATCCTTCGGCCATGGTGGTGACATTGCCGCCGCCGAGGTCGCCGGTGTCCGGGTCGGAGCGTTCCAGCCCGTCGTCGAGACTACCGAGGAAGGCGTGCCGGTAGGAGCGGCGCAAACTGCTCGCTCCCGCGAGTTTGCGGTCGCTGATGACGATGACGCCGCGGTGCCGGTCGGACCGGATGAGCCGGCCGACCGCCTGGCGGAGCTGGAGCGCGGCAAGTGGCAGGTAGTAGTGCTCGGTGGCGGCGCCGTCCGGATCTGGGTGTCCGGCGAGCTCGGCACGTTCTGCGACGGCCGCGCGACGGGCTTCCACGATCGGAGCGGCGAACGGCGCAAAGGGGAGTTTGTTGATCCAGACGAGACGCAGCCGCTCGGCGTCGGAGACGTCGACTCCCTGCCACAGTCCCTTGGTGCCGACGAGGAAACCCCCGCCGTCCCGCCGGTCGGTGAAGGCCTGGTAAGCCCGGCCGTTGCCGAGGGTCAGAGCCTCGACGACCGGAGTGTCCAAGGCGCGGGAGCGCAGTTCCTCCACTAGGTGGAAGCCGATGCCCGCGGCGGTCGAGCGCGCGGTGGTGAGAATCATGCCACCGCCCTCGAACCCGTTGCCGTCGGCGCGGGCACGGGTCAACTCGGTAGCAAATCCGGCCACCTGGTGGGCGACGGTCCGCAGTGCGCCCTCCTCCTGCTCGGCCCAGGACGGGAAATCGGAAAAGCACACGACCTCGGCCTGGTTGCACAGGTCAAACGGGGAGGGCAGAGCCAGCGCCGGCAGGTCCGCCGGCAGGCCCAGCCGGCTCCGTACGAACTCCCACTCACCTGCGACGCGCAGGGTGGCGGAGACATAGTGGACGCGGTCGAAGGACTCCAGGTAGCGCCGCCACTCCAGATCGGCGGGCAGGTCGATGGGGCTGGTGGCTATGCGGAAGCGGTAGAAACGCAACTCCGCTTTTGGCTCGGCCAGTTCTTCCAAGTGGATCACACGGGAGGGGAGTGCGTCGTCCAGCCTGCCGGCAGGGTCGAGGAAGGCACGGATATCGGACGTGATGCGGTCGAGGGCCGTGGTGAGGGAGCCGGTGTGCTCCGCGAGCGCGGTCAGCCGTTCTTGGAGCAGCGGGTCGATCCGGGCGGCGTGCTGGGCGCCGTACCGTTCGAGTGTGATGCGGCAGGTCGCAAGTGCCTTGGCGATGCGTTCCAGCGACAGCGAGAGCTGCCGCGTGTTCCGGGTTCCGGAGGTGCCGGTGTAGGGGCTGGCGAGCGTGGTCGCCCGACTGCCGATGCGTACGCCCACTCCCTTGGCCTGTGCGTCGAAGGCCTGCGCCGCGAGCCGGGGAAGTCGCTCGTCGTCGAGCAACCGTTCGAGTTCGGCGATCGCGGAAGCGGCCTGGTCCTGTGCCATACCCGGGTGCGCGTCTGCGATCCAGGCTTGGTACTCCGGCAGCAGGGCTTCCAGGTCCTGATAGTCGACGGCCACTGTCAGCGCGGACGTGGCAGCATTCTCCAACTCGTGCGCCTCGTCGATCACGAGGAGTACATCGGGTCCGACGAGGTGCAGATCGTCCAGGTGGGAGAGGACGAGCGCGTGGTTGGCAAGGATGAGGCGATGGCTGCCGATGGCCTCCCGAACGGTGTCGGTGTGCACAGTGAGGGGATTGCTCGCACCAGGGCTGTAATCGCCGTCGCGCTGGGATAGCGACTCCAGCCAGAGCGGCAGGCTGCGGCCCATGTAGTCGGTGAAGAACGCGGGCACGTCGACCGGATCGACGGATCTCGCTACCCAGGACTGCGGGGGCTCTTTGGAGTCGAGCAGGCGCATCGCAAGGAAGACGGCGAGTTCACGGAAGCGAAGCCGCTGGGAGAAGCGGGCGCGCGCCGCACCTTTGGAGCGCCGCTGGTGCGTGGCTTCGGCGAGGACCTTCGTGAGGGCCGCGAGGGAGAGCCGGTTGGACTTGCCCTTGACCAGGTCGGCGACCCCGAGAATGCCGGGCAGGGCCTGCTCCAGGCCCTCGATGTCTTTCGCAAGCTGGTTCTGCAACTGCTTGGTGTACGTAGCGATGACCGCCGTACGGTCGTCACCGCCGGCGAGCCAGTCGAGCGCGGCGGCCAGCACCGCATAGCTCTTTCCGGTCCCGGTGGGTGCTTCCAACAGCCCGCTGATACCGCGGTCAGTCCAGTTGTGCAGTGTCGCTGTCATCCGCTGCTGGGCGAGCCGGGGTTCGATACGGGGGCCATGCACGACTCGGGCCAGAGCGGTCGGATCAATCCGTCCGTCGGCACCACGCAGCTCGTCTGGAACGTTGATGGCACCACGGCCAGGTGACCTACCGTCAGGGGTCCGGCGCCGTGGATGCTGCGCGAACTCCGCACCCAGCAAACGGGTCACGTGAGCCTGCTCCCACACGAGCGGCTCCCGCTCGGCGGCGTTCTTGCCCCCGGCTAGTTCCCGCAGGAGTCGCCAAGCGTCGGAGTCGGGACAGACGTCAGCGACAAGATCACGCAAGTCGGCCGTCCTACTGGCGAATTCGGCGGCAGCCCGCTCCAAGAGACGGACGAGCAGGACCGCGTCACCTTCCGCGGTGTGGGCACTCAGGCCCGCACGCGGCACGCCGAGCTGTTGCACCAGGTCCTGAAGCCGGTAGGACGGGGCTGTCGGCCACAGGGCATGCGTCAGGTACAAAGCGTCAACGGGGCGTACGACAGCGAGTGGGTCGCCTGTACCGGTGCTCTTCGCCGCCTCGCTGATGACAGAGAAGTCCAGACCTGTCCCGTTGTAGGCGACGACGACATCGGTATTCGCGAGGAAGGCGCGCAGCTCCGTCCAAGCCTGCTCCTGGGGGATTCCTTGGTCCAGCACAGCGTCCCGTACACCGCTGTCGTGCAACTCTTGGCTATCGTCCGGGAATCTGAGGTACCGCTGCCAGCGAGGCGCCGCTGCCACCCATTGCGGATCGGCACCAAACCTGACAGCTGCCACGTCGTAGACGTGACGCTCCACATAGGGCGTGGTCGCCGTCGTACGTACGACACTTTCGACATCAAGCGCGACGGCTCGCAGAACGGGCGTCCTGGGCAGCACTGCGCTGTCGAGCGGCTTCGATACACTCGACAACGCCTGTTCCGAGGTAGCTTCTCCCGAGGAAGCGGCAGCCATGAGAAGTCCACCTGACTCGACCAGCAGACCTTCCTCAACAGCCTCGGCGACCAGCTTGACCAGCCGCTGCTCCGGCAGCCTCGTAAACTGCCCGGCCGCCTCCACTACAAGATCCCGCCCGGATATTCCGGACGGGAAGGCGCGGACCAGGTCCGCGATCTTCCGCGCTGCAACAGACACCCGCTGCGTGTCGGTCATGGCGCCCCCTCCCCTACGTGTATGCGCGGCTCCGCACTTGGCCGGACCACCCTGCGACCTCAACTGCCTCGCTTGGACAACCAAGGCACAACCCCTATATCTAGGGGTTCTTCGAGAAGACGCGAAACACCACGCAATTCAACGGAAGTGAGAAACCGCCCGTCAACGAGCCTCCTCCTCCGCATCATTCGCGTATGTCGCCAGGAGGCACCCAAAAGTCCCCACCAGATGCCGGACAGGTTGCTGGCACCACCGTCGCGCCCATAGACGCGGATACGCTGAACCTCGTCGAGCTCACTGGCCAGACCTGGCCCGATGCGTGGGATCCGCAACCGTGCGTAGAGCTTGCAGGCCGCCCACTCCACCGGCACCTTGAGCTCCTTGAACCTCAGATCCGTCAGGTGAAGCGGGTTAGAAAGTGTGCGGACCTTGTCACTTCCGCGGAAGGACCAGGTGCTCCCGTTGTTGACCGGGCGACCAGGGTGCGCTCTCGCCTCGACCACATACAGGCCACGAGTCACCGCGTTGGACCGGTCACACGCGTTGACCTGGCTGGAGGAAGCGGGAAAGGAGAACGCTACCCAGGCTCGCTCTATCGGAGGCATGAGCCGCTTGATTCGGCCAAGCGAGTCCCGCTCCAACGGTGAAATGCGGATCTGACGCCACCGCTGGACCTTGAGGGGGGCAGACTTGGGCGCCGGCTTCGCTGGAGATGCCGGCGTATGGGCTGCCATCGCCAACGTTCACCACGCCTTTCCGCCATCCTGCTGGCTCCGCCACAGCCATGACCGGGGAACAAGCCTGCGAACACTAAGTGTTCAGACACGTTCTCGAAGTCGACACTACTTAATCACTAAACCTTCACATTGCGCCAGCCCGGAGCCTCTTACCTAGAGTGAGGTTCAGCCCTGCAGCTGCCGACGAAGATCACAAATTGGACGGGGCACCTCTTCTGTGGTCGGTCGGACACGACCGCAGCAGACCGGAACCTCGGGGGACCCATCGCGAAAACACTCTTCAGCTTCGCCCAACAGGCGCTGATCAACGACCGATTGACCACTCCATCGACGCGCCTCTCGCCGCACACCCCATGAGCACTGACATTGATGCCAATGCCCGCGCTTGAGCTTCCTCACCGATCACCTCAGCCCAGCTAGATCGTGCACACGCGCGGCACAGAATGCGGAGAGAGTCCCCGAAGCGGCTCCCCCATCACCCAGAACGGCAGGAACCGAGGCGACTGGCACAGATTATCCATGCTCACTACACGCAATCGACACCCGTGGCACAACTGTGATCTTGCCCGGTAGGCAAAAGTACCTACATTGATCCGAGACGGCGGGTGTTCTTTGAGTCGTCGATCCCTCTGCGAGTGAACGGGTGGGGGCACGCGGCAGTTGTCGCCTTCGACGCAAGAAACCCTTCGACAGCACGCGGCTGCGCTGGCGGCGGGCAGGGCTCGCGAGGATGTTGCCGCGGTGTTCCAGGTCTCGCTCAAGACCGTCGACAACTGGTGGGCGAGATGGCTGGCAGACGGGCATGAAGCACTCGTGGCCCAGCCGCGCGGGCGCCGGATGGGTGAACTGAGGTTCTCCATACGGTTGAGCAGCAGGCTGTCCGGCAAGCCGTGATCGATCATCAACCCTGTGACCTGGGGCTAACTGGGCAACTGCGGACCTGCGCATGGCTTCGAAATGGGCGAGGACGGCTGCGGCGGCGCAGCGCAGCGGGCTGGTGTCGCTCCCCTCGTGGGCTGCGGAGCGGGCGGGTTGGACGTCGGGGAGCTGGACTTGGCGGATGGTGGCGGCTTTGCGGTCGACGAGTTCCGTAAGGGTGATGCGGACGGGGCGCGGGACCCAGCGGTCGATGCCGTCGAAGGCTTCGATCATGTGGTCGCGTGGGGCCCGGCCTGCCGCGGGGTCGGGGGTGATGGCGGCGAGCCGGACGCGGGCAGCGGCAACGGGTTCGTCCCGGGTCCACAGCGGGGTCAGTCCGAATCCTTCCGCTTCGAGGGTCTTGCGTTCTCCGAAGTGGATCTGCAGGCCGCGGCTATGCCCTTCATCGAGGCGGAGGGGTTGCGGCCGTAGGACAGGGCGTGAAGGAACTCGGAGGCGAGACGATCGTCCCTGCGGTGCTCCACGACCAGGTCGACGTCCGAGGGGGTCAGTGCGCCGCGTGCGTAGGAGCCGAAGACGAGGATCTCGTCGACGAGGTCCAGCGGCCAGCCTCCCTCCTCCAGCCGGTCGAGCATGTCGTTCAGGAGCGTGGTGGCGCGCTCGCGTTTCACGGAAGACCTCCGCTGGTCGATTCGGATTGGCGCCTTGGGCTGGTGGTTTCAGCCGGTCTGCCGTGGGATGGCGGGAGCTAGGGAGATGATCGTGCTGAGGGTCCCGGTGTAGGTGGTGCCCAGTTCGGTCACGGTCCCGGGGAAGGGGCCTGGGCCGTGGCGCAGGGCGCTGACGTAGTTCTCGGGCAGGAGCACACGGTCACCGACTTCGAGCGTGCCGGGGCCGCTCCAGCGGTATCCGTAGCCGTCGACGGTGACGGCCTGGTCGCCATCGACCTCGAAGCGGCGGTTCTTGGCGTCGAGTTCTTCCCGCAGGGTTCGTATCTGGCGCTCAAGGTGTTCGACCTGTGCGGCCTCTGCGCGTTGTCTCCACTCTCTTTGCTGCGCCCGGCCGGTCTCAAGGCCCTGCCGGTATGCCTCCACGAGGGCCTTTTCGTGGTCGGTGGTGTGCAGTTTGCAGGCGAAGCCTGGACCTGAGAACTGCGCACGGCAGGGAGTGCCGGACTTGGTGGGGCGCCCGCAGGGCCGGTGATGTACCTCTTCGAACACGGGGGTTCCTCACTAGTGGTGGAGTGGCGGCAGGGGTGTGAGGCGGTGGCGTCTTACAGGGTGGTCGGCAGTGAGATCACCGGCTGGGAGATGGCCTGCGGGATGCAGGCGGGAGCGGTGCGGCCCGCCTGGGTGCAGGTCAGGGTGATGAGTTGGAGGTAGCCGAGGGAGACCGGCCGTCCGGGGAGCTTGCCGGTTGCCTGTTCGAAGCGCTGGAGTGTGGCGGGCTTGATGCCCAGGTGGCCGGCGGCGTCGTTGAGATCGAGTCCTGCGGCTTCGCGGGTTTCCCGGAGCGTTTCGGTGTTGTCGTGCCAGACCTGCGGCACCCTCTCGGCGGTCTCCCGGGCAACGGCGGCCCGGGCCGTGGCAAGGGCGGCCTGGATTCGGTCGGTACGGGGTCCGAGCAGGAACCGGGCCAGCCGGGCAGCGTCGGCCTCGCGGTCGACGCCCTCACTCCAGGGCTGGGAGGCCTCTTCGTACACGCGGCCTCGGGCCGTGGCGCAGTCCTCGCGCTCACCGGGGCCAGCACCGTAGGTGCGGTGCCGGTCGCTGGTGCAGGGCAGCGTGCCGTCCTTCGCGAGGTCCATGTCGCGGAACTCGTCGTCGGTCTCGATGCCGTCAATGACATCCCGGACATGCTGGCGTTCCTGCGGGGAAAGCACGCTCGCGAGTGCCTCCGCGGCCGCCTGGGCTTCGGGCCGGCCAGCGGGCTCGAAGCTGCCGCCCCAAGCGTGAGATGCGTCTTCTCCTTCCGCCTTCTGAAAGGCCACGTCGATAGCTTCGAAGGTGTGCGGGCTCCAGGCGTGCATCATCAGGATGATTTCCTGCAAGGCGCGCTGGGCGGCCGGCTCCGTCTCCTGGACGGTACCGCTGATGCGTCGGCGCCGGGTTCCGCTCATCCAGTCGGTGAAGGCCTCAGGCCGGCGGGTCTCGGGCGGTTGTGCGTTCGCGAACCAGCGCGCCGCCCTCACGACGCAGGCGTGCGCGTGCTGGATGGCGGCGTACCAGCCGAACAGTGCCTGACGGTAGTCATCCACATGCCGGTCCTCGGCAAAGGTGCCGGTCTCCGTGCGGCAGTGCTGCGGGCATTCCGCCGCGCTCACCCGGTACAGGGCGGCACGGGTCTCAGGAAACGTCAGCAGAGCGGCGTTCAGGTGCTCATATTTGGGACCGCGGTTGCGCCGCTTTTCGAGGCCGTGGTCGAGGAAGACGTGGAAGCGGGGTTCGTCACGCCAGTGGGCCGCGGCGCTGCGGACACGGAAGTCGCCCTGCCACGCCCCGGTCGCGATGACCTCCCGCAACGCCGAAGCCACGTCCTGGCGTAGCGTCGCACCCAATGCGATCAGGACCGGCAGGCACTTGGGATCGTCCCCCAGCGCGGACATCACCAGATTGACGTCATCGTGACGATGAAGATGACGCTGGAACACGAACGCCCCCCAATGACGCAGCAGCCGACCCTGGCTCCCCGCGCGGAGGCGGAGCGCAGTGCCCCCATCCTGCACCAGGGCTCGGACATCCGGCCCGCAATCTGCTGGGCTGCCCAACTTAGTGTCATACGGAGGGGATTGCTCCCTGGAGGGCCTGCGGCATGCGGTGGCGGCGCCTTCAGTAGATCCGCTCAGGAGAGGGAGGACGGCCTGTGGGGCGCGGGAAGCGCGGACAGCAGTTCCCACAGGGACCGGCCCTGTGACGCCCAGGCTCCCAGCAGTTGGCGGCCGACGAGGTGGAGGCGCTGCTGGCGGGCGAAGTCGCGGCCGGGCTGGATGATCCTGCCGTTGGTCAGCATCACCACCACGTCAGCCCTGTGGACCGTCCGGCCCGTGCCGTTGAGGACCTGCAGTTCCGGGGTACCCCACGGTGGCGGCACCCCGTTTGCCGCCACTGCGGTGCTTGCACTGGATCACCATCGACGCCCCAGCGGGTCACTTACGTCCGCGCCCAGATCCCCCCTGCCCGCCGACCTGGACGGCGTCCGTGCAGCCGTCCGGCGCATCAGGTCACGCACGACGAATTCGAACTGCTGGCGGGAGAGGGCGCCCAGCTGGGCCAGGCCGTAACGAAGGGCGTGCGCCCGGGCCTGTTCCCAGCGCATGTGCTCCGCCCTCCGGCGACACCAGACGACGCCGGCCGGTACGGTGACGGCAGCTGCCACGAGCAGCCAGTGGACCACCGCCACCAAGAGAGCGATCACCCCTGCCGCGATCACAGCCACAAGGCCGGTCCACTGGCTGTGCAGCCTGTCCTGTCAGTCTGTCTGGACGCCAGGGGGCCTGCAGTCGAGGACTTTGGCGAGGACCGCGACGTCGTGCCAGGCGGCCAGTTGCTCTTGCTCGTGCGTGATCTGCTGCCGGGTATGGCGGGGTGAGCAGCGCCGCCGTGCCGATGAGCTCCACTGGTCGCAGTCGAAGAAGCCGACCAGGAAGATCCCTGCGGTACGGGGTCGGCGCAGGTAGCGGGCTACCAGCTGATCGGAGAGTGCCGTAGGCAGCTCCTGGTTCCAGCAGCCCTTGGATTCGATGATCACGGTGAAGGGCTCGGTGTGGCGGGAGGGGTCTGCTGCCTGGATGTGGATGTCGGTGCGCCCTCCCCCGGTGCCGGGGCGGTCGACTTGGACTTCACGGTTGAGGATGACACGCTGCCCGCCGAGGTGGATCTTCAGCAAGCCCATGACGAGATCGCTGAAGTCCTCCTCCCACATCGGCCACATCACGGCATCGCCCGCCGCGGCAGCACGGTTCCACAACAGGATGGCCATTCCGTTGGGGCCCGACAGCGCCTGCTGGACCCGGTCCAGGGCCTCCATGACGACGTCGAGGAGGTGCACCTCGTCGGCGACCACGCGCAGGCTGTGATCGGCTGCGAGTTTCCTCAGCTCGTGCACAGACAGCGGGCGGCTGTGACGTTGGGCTGCCTGGCGGGCGGCGCGGCGTGCCAGGCGTCCTAGCCGGGCAGGGTGGCGGGAGGTTGACGCGGCGAGTCGGGTGAGGTGGTCGGCGGCTCGGGCGGTGCCTTTGCTGGCGATCAGCTGGGGCAGGGCGTCGGCGAGGTCGTGAAGGGTGTCTCGCCTGGTGATTCGGTAGGCGACACCCGGCTCGTACTCGGGTCGGGGCTGGCTGAGTTCTTCTCTCGCGCACAGGCGCTCGTACAGGTCGCAAAGATCTGCTTCGTCGAGTCCTTCCACGCCTGCGGGCCAGTGGCCTGTGCCGAGGGAGGCGATGCGGTCGGTCAGGGCGTGGAAGAGCGGGAGATCGTCGAATGCCCGGCGGATGTGGGGCCAGTGCTCGTGCAGGTCCGTCCGTGGCAGGAGGGTGTAAACCGCGGTGATCCACCGTTGGGGATCTGCCATCGGCTTGTCGCGGGGCGGGCCGGTCTCCACCGTGCTCTTGAGCAGGCTCTGGGCGGTGTCGTCACCGAGGCCGACGAGCGTGACCACCACAGCGGCCCAGGCTGCGTCTGCACGGCCGGGCGCCGTGGCCCAGTCCCGCACAAGGCCGACGGCATCGCGCGCCTGGTGTGCGTGCAGGAACTGGACCAGTTCAGCGAGCCGGTAGGTCTCCAAGCGCTCCAGGCACGCCATGAGCTCGGCCGTGAACGCGGCTCCCGCGTGGCGGGCGGATTGTTCGAACAGCCTGCTGTGCAGGGCCCGGTCCTGTTCAGGCGGCTGCATGGTGGCCAGGGCCAGTGCCCAGCCCGCCCACCGGCCGGCGTCCGTGCCCGCGGCCGCCTCCCATTCGCCGGCCGGCAGGAACGCGGCCGCGGACAGTTCCGGGACATGGCCCCACTCGGTGCCCCAGGCAGTGACGTGACGCGCTGTGTACGCGGGTGCTGTCGCCAGAACGTGCCGGGCGGCCGCGGTCAGCTTCTTGCTTAGGGTGCTGTCCGCCAGCGGGCGTGTCGGTGCTGCGGCGACCATGCCCAGCGGTGCAGTCTCTTCAGCCGGCCGGCCGTCGCTGGTCCGTTGGAGGTGGTCCAGGAGGACGGCGAGCCAGGCCACGCGCACGGTGTCCGGGCCGGCCGCCTGTACCGCATCGAGGGCGGCGATGAACCGGCCCTCGTCGAAGGTGTTGTTACGTTGCCGTTCTTCTTCCTCTTTCTGCCTTCGCAATTGCCACTCAGGAGGCGGGGCGTCCCACCATGCGGTGGCATCGCGGAGTTCTTGATCCGCCTGCCGGGCTGTTTCGACGGCTGTTTTCAGCGGCTCGTTCTCGTGCCGGGGGCGGCGGCTGAAGAGCGGCTGGGCGGTGCGCCGTACCTCTGGCGGGAGATCCAGCCACCGCTCCGCCCAGTACTGCAGGTCCTCGTCCGGGAACAAGCCCACGTCAGGGGTGGTGAAGAGGAGGTGCAGGACGTGGTCTGGGCTGCTGTGGTGCAGGACGTGCTCGGCGAGTCGGCGGCGCAGAGCGGGGGCGCTGTCCAAAGCGTTGTGCAGGTACTCGAAGGCGGTGCGGGCTTCGACAGGGTGGGACAGCTCGGGCTGTTTCGCCACGGCGGCCAGCGCCTGGCCCGCCAGCGCCTCGCGGGAATCCGGGCTCGGGCTTTGTGTCTGCGCCTGGCCGAGGAAGTAAATGCCCTGGGCCAGCAGGATCAGAGCGATCAGTGCTTTGGGGCGGCGTTCGCTAAGGGTCGTGACCGACCAGGTCAGGGCGTCTTCGAGATTGTTGTCGGTGAGCATCTCGATGTGCGTGAACCGCAGCTTGTAGGTCAGCGTCTGCCGGACGGGCAAGAGGTCGGCGTACTCGTTGATCGTCAGATGCTGTGGCCATAGCTGCTCCAACGCTGCCTCGACGATGTCTGGTTTCGCGTCGACGGCCAGCAGGCGCAGCCGTGCGACCGTCTCGTCGTCCTTCGGGTACTCCTCGTCCAGCGCGTGCAGGGCGAAGGACCTGAGCCGCACGGGCAATGCGGTGTCCTGCGCCACCGAGAGCAGATCGGGTGCCAAACCCGCCGGGTGGCACTGCGTGGCGATCCACAAAGCCAGGTACATCTGTTCGGGGTGTGTCCCCGGTGCGAGGAAGGGCCTGAGCTGTTCGGCGAGAGCGGGATGATCCAGTTTCTGCAGCAGCGCGTAGTCGAGGCGCTCGAAGCCGTCGCGGACGACCTCGTCGAGAAGGGCTTGGGCGACCCGCTGACGCTGTGCATCCGGCAGGACAGGAAGATCGGCGAGCAGCAGCACCACAGGCTCATGGGCAAGCAGGTCTTCGAAGAGATCCTCGTCGATGACCGCGAGACGCGCGGCGATCTCCTGGTGCTCCGGCAGTACATGGCGTGCGGAGCCGCTGCCCGTCCACAGCAACTGGGCCCGTACGGCGGGAGCGATCCGGGCGTGGAGGTACTGCGCCGCCAGGTGTTCCTGATAGCTGCGGTGGGCGAAAACCCAGCGGCGTCTGCCCACAGGCGCTAGTAGAGCGGACTCGGTCAGGTGCAGCAGTTCGTGGCGGTGGCACACCGGTTCGAGGACAAGGCCGGGAACGCCTGGACCGGACAGACTGTCGAGGTGCAGTTCCTCCCCCGCCGTCGGCTCGCCGTCCGTCAGGGCCGGACTGCGGCTGAACTGGAGGGCGGCGGCAGTCCAGCGGGCCACCTCCAGCAGGTGGTCCACCGCCAGCCGTGTCTGACGCCGGGCAAAGTCCTGGGACCAGGTCTCCGTGCACAGCGTGCGGCACGCCTGGTCGTAGGCTTCGGCCACTGTCTCGGGGAGCTTTTCCCCTCGTGCCTGGGCCTCCAGCAGGGGGTGCAGGGTGACCGGCTGCTGAGCCAGAGCCTGCAGGCCGCGGCCGGTAATCTGCCCGACGAAGGCGGACGCGTCCAGGCCCCGTTGCTCGGCCGCACGGTGCATGTCGTGCCGGCTGAGCGGAGCGAGCGTCATCAACACCACCTGGCCGGGCTGGGGCCACAGCTCCCGCAGTCCGCCCTCCAGAATCTCGGACCAGCGGCTGGTACGGCAGGTCATCCGCAGCCGCAGACCCTCACGCTGCCACGGCTCCATATCCCGCAGCTGGCGCAGGAGGACTTTATCGAGACCGGGGATGTCGCTCATGCCCTCGTCCAGCCCGTCCAGCAGCACATGCCGCACCTGCCCTTTCGACTGGTGCAGGCGCTGGTCGAAAGCGGTGCGCGCGGACGGCGGGTCGAAGACGTCCTGGCCCAAGTGCAGAAGGGGTGCGGCTTGTACGCCCTCCTCGCGGAGCAGGGCGTGTTCCTGTTCCAGGGCCACGGACTTGCCTGCGCCGCGCTCCCCCAGCACCACGACGACCGGCACGTCCCGAAGTTCGTCCAGACCCACCGTACGATCGGCTTCGAGACGGGCGTCGAGCGGATCAGGCTCGCTGTCCAGGCGGACGGCGAGGGGGCGCAGGGACCGTCGCCACTCATATCGCATTGGCCTATTCTCCCCCGCTCTGATTCCGGCGCCGCGCCTTGCAGCGCCCCCAGGCCCCGGGCACGCCCCCCGTGGCTTGGTCGAACTTCGAACTCGTGGCGGAACGTGAGCCTTACGTCGCCCTCGGCGGCCGCCGCAGGTGCTCGTGCTTGCCGTGCATGGGCTTGAGGCTGTGTGTCTTCGGAGCAGTTCACGTCACCGAATCGATGCGGCCACTGGACACCTGCCTGATCGCAGCGAAATCGTCCATCGCGTCCCGCGCCGCGCCGGCATCACGCGCCAGTGCCTCGATCGCCCGTTCCCTCCGGTCACCCAGATCATGGGCCATCTCGTCTCGCGGAGCACGAGCGGTCCGGGGCCGGTTTGCGTGTGTTCAGGTCAGCGGCCGCGGTGTGATGACGCCGTCGTCGTCCACGTTCCAGCGTGCAAGCTGGTCATGAAAGATCACGGTGCCGGGTGATCCGAGGGCAGTGGCAAGGGATTCCGTCAGGGTCATCGCGGCGGGCAGTTGGACTGCATGGGCGATGAGATCGGCGATACGGCCGGCGGTGACGTGAAGATCGAGGTCGATGGGCACGACGGGCGCGGTCCAGACGAAGCCGGTGACCTCGACGAGGTGATGCCCTTGCCTCAGCCAGACCGGATGCTCGAGTTGGTGGTGTCCTGTGACCGTGTCCGTGGAGCCGTCCGATGGCGTGGCACGGGACAGCTCGGCGTGCCAGGGGCCAGGAGCGAATACAGCGGTCCTTGCCTTGCTCCCGACGCGTCATAGTAGGCGACGTCGTGCACAGAAACCCTGCCGGTGCTGTCGTCTGCTCCGTCAGGCGCCGGTCTGACCTGGCCGGTGGCCTCCCACGTTGTGTGTGGCTCACCCAGGGTGTATCCGGTAGCCGCGATGTGGACGGCTCTGACCCGTCCGTTCCAGTCGTGGTCGGTGAAAGGCCTCAGCTGCACGAGCGCGATGCCTTCGTCACGGGCGTATGCGCATGCCCCGGACGTGAACCGTGTGGTCGTCACCACGATGCCCTGGACCGGCTGGAGCTGGACCAGAGCACCGTTGAAGTCCCGGATGATGTCGATCCCGACGCTTTCGCTGCCGTAGTCCTTGCACTCCACCAACACACGCTGCTGCACCTGGTGGTAACCGGCACTGACGTCGATCTGGTGGGATGCCTCCTTGCCGTCACCGCTCAGCTTCACGTCGTGGACCACGAGGCCGCTGTCGTCGAGGATTTTGAAGACAATGGCGGTCAGGCGTTCGTACTTGGTGCCGCCCTTCAGTTTCTCTTCGGCGATCGCCTGGTCGTAGATCTGCTCGATGCGCTCCGTCACCTGGGCATCCTCTCAACCCCGCCGCCGCTCCCGGTCATAGCGGCGGCCGGTCCTTCCCCCCGCCACGTGGTCGCAGACGATGGCCTGCAGGCCGGGGGCCAGTTTCTCGGCCGCCTCGTGGATCAGTCTGAAGCAGGGGCTGGTCCCTCGGACAGATCGGTATACCTGTAGGTCGCCGGGCAACGATGCTGCAGCGCGCGGCATCCTGCGAACGGACGGGCGGCGCCGGCCCTGGAGGCCTCGGCCTCGTGAGAGGGTGAGCGGCTGGATGCCTTTGCATGCTCGTGCGTGTGTGCCGGGCGGGCGCGTTGTACGGGACAGGGAAGAAGACGGAGCACGGGTGTACGTCACACGGGTACGACTCACGGACATCAAAGGCTTCAGCGGCAGGCGTTGCGTGGACCTGAGGTTGCCGGCACGCGGCAGCTGGATTGTCCTGGCCGGCCGCAACGGCTCCGGCAAGTCGACCCTGCTGCAGGCGATCGCTCTGGCGTTGTGCGGCCCGGAGACCACGCTGGCCCTGAACGCGGGTGTGACGGGCATGGTCTCCCGCGATGCGGAACGCGGACAGGTCGTGGTGGATGTCCGGGTCGACACGGAGGTCGATGAGTTTTCTGGCCTGGAGACGGCCGGTATTCCGCCGCAAGAGCTCCGGCTGGCCCTGATGTGGAAGGCCCTATTGGCCAAGCCTCGTGGGTCGGGGCGCCGGCCGACGAGCATCCTTACGCCAGGGCTCAGCGATGCCGAGGCCGTCGAGAACGGCCCGTGGTCGCCTGCCGCCCCAGGATGGTTCTGCGCCGGATACGGGCCATTCCGGCGGCTGTCAGGGGGCCTGGCCAGCGGATATGCCCGCGAGGAGCGGGTGGCCAGCCACTTGGCCACGCTCTTCCACGAGGACGCCGCCCTGGGCGAGAGCGTGGGCTGGTTGATCGACCTCCATCACCGGTCGCTGGACGAACGAACGCGCGGCGACACGCAGTCGGGTACCGCCGCGCGTCTGCTGAACATCATGCTGAGCTTGCTCAGTGACGGCCTCATGCCCAACGAGTTTCAGGTCAACGGGGTGTCAGCCGACGGGCTGTGGGTGTCGACCAGCGAAGATGACACTGGCTTCCCACTGCGCGCTATGAGTGACGGGTACCGGACGGTCGCTGCCCTGGTCCTGGACATCACGCGGCACATCCACGAGGCCTACGGCCGGCTGGACGTGTATCAGGGTGAGGGCGGTCGCGTCACCGTCCTGCAGCCGGGTGTCGTGTTGATCGACGAGGTCGACACCCATCTCCATGTGACCTGGCAGCGGCGGATCGGGGACTGGCTGCGAGAGCACTTCCCCAATGTCCAGTTCATCGTCACCAGCCACAGCCCCTACATCTGCCAGGCCGCCGACGAGGACACGCTGATCCGTCTGCCCGGCTGGGACGAGAACGAGCCGCCCGCCGTGGTGGACAGGGATCTCTACCGGCGGGTTGTCTTCGGCAGCGCGGACGACGCGGTGCTCTCCGAACTGTTCGGCCTGGACACCCCGTACTCCAGCCGCGCCGAGGAACACCGCCGGCGGCTGGTGGAACTGGAACGCAAGGTGTACGCCGGGACCGCTTCGGAGGCGGAGGTGGCCGAGTACCGGGAGCTGAGCCGTCTGCTGACCAGTTCCGTGCAGAGCAGGGTGGCGGAAGTCGCCGCGCGGCTGGAGCCGGAGCAGTGATCCCGCTCCAGCGCGTGCCCGCCCCCGCCCGCACACAGACGCTCCTGACCCGATGGACGAGCCGGGTGCGGGACGCAGGTGCGAGCCCCGCGGCCGCGCGCGCCGAGTGGAGTGCGGCCGTCGCGCCGAAGCGGCGCGTGAAGGACCTGCTGGAGTTGATGGCGCACGGTGCGGTGCGGTGCATGTACTGCGACGACAGCCGCGGCACCGATATAGACCACTTCCAGCCCCTCAAGGTGGCGCCTCTGCGTGCCTTCGTGTGGGACAACCATCTACTCGCCTGCTCATTCTGCAACAGCAACGTCAAACGGGACCAGTACCCGCTCGACGCCAACGGCGCCTGCCTGCTGGTCGATCCGACCGCCGAGGACCCCGCCGAGCACCTGTTCCTGATGCTGCACAGCGGTGAGTACCATCATCACACCGACAAGGGCGAACACACCATCCGTGTCTTCGGCCTCAACCGGCCCGATCTCGTCAGGGGCCGCAGGGACTCCTTCTGCCTGGCCTGTTCGAACCTGCGGGACTGGCACGCTCTGCACCAGGACGGCGATCCGGCCGCGGACCGCGTGGCGCAGGCCCTGCTCGACTCGCCGTTCGTCGGTGTCGTGCTTGCCATGACCCGCCTCGGCCCGACACTCGCCGACACCGTGGTCGGCTCACGCACCGCTCCCGCCCTCGCGCGCTGGCGCAGTGTGTACGGTGCGGGGCACACCGCCGTGCTCTGATCAGGAGATCGGCCGTACCGGGGCGCGGCGGTGAAGTGGACCGCTGCCGCCCCCGGGCAAGGGGTCCGGCCTGATCTGCAGTATCGACGGCCTTGTGGCGAGCTCTTCCCTGCGCGCACTGCGAGCCTTCAACACTGGCGCTCCTCGACCGCTACTACCGGCGGCTCGTAGACCCTGAGCAGTCAACGCTGCTGTTGAGCAGGCCGCGAAGACATCACACAAAACCGCAGGCCAGATGAAGTCGTATAGGCACACACCCAACCCAGCACCAGTGCTACCTGCTAGTAACTTATACCGAACTCCGCACTTCAGAACTGAGCAACGCCCTGGTCACCCTCTAAGGACTGCTCACCTCCAGAGAGCCGCAACATGAACCCTCGTCCCGGATTTGGGAGCCATAGATGCGGGAAATCTCGCTCAGGGAACATCAGGTCGACCAAAAGTTGGCCTTCCGGAAGTGGGTGGGATTCTCTGCAAGATCTTCTGCACGCTTGGAGGGGATGCGGGGCACGATCGTGTCCGCGACCGGATCGGGCAAGACGATCACAGCGGCCGTGTGCGCGCTGGAGTCCTTCCCCAGCGGGCGGATCCTCGTCACCGTGCCGACCTTGGACCTGCTCGTGCAGACCGCCCAGGCGTGGCGCCTGGTGGGCCACCGGGCCCCGATGGTGGCCGTGTGCTCGCTGGAGAACGACCCCGTGCTGGGCGAACTGGGGGTGCGCACCACCACGAACCCGATCCAGCTCGCCTTGTGGGCGGGGTCCGGGCCGGTGGTCGTGTTCGCCACGTACGCCTCCCTGGTGGACCGCGAGGACATCGACGCACCTGAGGGCCAGGGAAAAGTGCGCGGGCCACTGGAGGCAGCTCTGGCGGGCGGGGAGCGGCTGTACGGGCAGCAAATGGCAGGCTTCGACCTCGCGATCGTGGACGAGGCCCACGGAACCGCCGGTGATCTCGGACGGCCCTGGGCCGCGATCCACGACAACCAGCGGATCTCCGCCGACTTCCGGCTCTACCTCACCGCCACCCCGCGCATCCTCGCCTCCCCCCGGCCACAGCGCGGGAAGGACGGGCGTGAGTTGGAGCTTGCGTCGATGGGCCAGGACTCCGCCACTTTCGGGCCGTGGCTGGCCGAGTTCGGGCTTGCCGAGGCGGTCGAGCGGGGCGTCCTCGCCGGGTTCGAGATCGACGTCCTGGAGATCGAGGACCCCGACTACTCCGTCGGCCTGTCCGACGAGGCGCGGCGTGGCCGGCGGCTCGCGCTGCTGCAGGCCGCGCTCCTGGAGCACGCCGGCGCCCGCAACATCAAGACGGTCATGACCTTCCACAGCCGGGTCGAGGAAGCCGAGGCCTTCGCCCTCAACCTGCCTCATACGGCTGCGGACCTGTATGCGGACGAGGTCAGCGCCCACGCCCTGGACGAGGCCGCCGCCAGGCCGCGGTCCCCTCTCGGTGCCGAGCCCGGGGACGTCGAGGCCGCCGGCCGGCACGTTCCCGCGGACCGGGTGTGGTCGGCATGGCTGTGCGGCGACCACCTCGTCACCGAACGCCGTGAGGTCCTGCGCCAGTTCGCGAACGGCATCGACGCCGCGGGCCGACAGGTGCACCGGGCGTTCCTCGCCAGCTGCCGCGTCCTCGGAGAAGGAGTCGACATCCGGGGCGAGCGGGGTGTGGAGGCCGTCTGCTTCGCCGACACCCGCGGCTCCCAGGTCGAGATCGTGCAGAACATCGGCCGGGCACTGCGCCCCAACCTCGACGGCACCACCAAGATCGCGCGGATCATCGTGCCCGTCTTCCTCCATCCCGGCGAAGACCCCACCGACATGATCGCCAGCGCCTCCTACGCCCCCCTCGTCGCCGTCCTCCAGGGCCTGCGCTCCCACTCCGAACACCTCACCGAGCAACTCGCCAACCGAGCCCTGACCCGAGGGATGCGGAAGGTACACGTCCGGCGGGACGCAGACGGGCGCATCATCGCCGCTACTGGCGCCAACAGCGGCCCGGAAGGGCCGCAGGCCGAGAGCGGCGCGGCCGAGTCGGAGCTGCTGCAGTTCTCCAGCCCACGCGACCCCGCCACCATCGCCGCGTTCCTGCGCACCCGCGTCTACCGGCCGCAGTCACTGGTCTGGCTCGAGGGCTACCAAGCCCTCCTGCGCTGGCGAGCGGACAACGCCATCACCGGGCTGTACGCCGTGCCGTACGACGTCGAGGTCGAGGTCGGGGTGACGAAGGCGTTCCCGCTGGGCAGGTGGGTGCACCAGCAGCGCAAGGCGCGGCGGGCCGGAGAACTCGACGCCCACCGCATGGAGCTGCTGGACGCCCCCGACGCCGGGATGGTGTGGGAGCCCGGCGAAGAAGCGTGGGAGAACAAGCTCGCACTCCTCCGGTCCTACCGGCACGCCATGGGGCACCTCGCACCCCGCCAAGACGCCGTCTGGGACGACCCGGCCGGCGGCGGCCCCGTGCCGGTCGGGCAGCACATGGCCAACCTCCGGCGTAAGGGCGGTTTGGGCAAGGATCCGAAGCGGACGGCGGAGCGCGCGAAGCAGCTGGCCGCGGTCGATGAGGACTGGAACAGCCCATGGCCCCTGGACTGGCAACGCCATTACGCCGTACTGCGAGATCTCGCCGCCGACGAACCCCACGGCCACCTGCCCGACATCGCACCCGGCGTACTCATGGACGGCGACGACCTCGGACGATGGCTTCAGCAGCAGCGCAAGCCAGCCACCTGGAAGCAACTCTCCACCGAGCAACAGCAACGGCTCACCCGGCTGGGCGTGACACCGCTCGAGACGCCGTCCCCGGCACCAGCCGCTCAGAGTGCAGCGAAGGGCCCCAGCAAGGCGCAGCAAGCCTTCCAGCGGGGCCTGACAGCCCTCACGCAATGGGTCGAACGCGAAGGCCGTCGGCCCGTACCCCGCAGCACCATCGTCCAGATCGCCGTCGACGGCCTGACCGAGCCCGTGCCGGTCCGACTCGGTGTGTGGATCTCCAACACCCGACAACGACGCGACAAACTCACAGCGGAGCAGCAGGCCGCACTCCGAGAACTCGGCATCGACTGGGCGTGACCGCCACCCGCCATCGAGCCCACGTCGGCGCGGCCCGCCCTTCCCGCGGCCTCGGAGCGTCGGCCGAAGCAGGAGCACCACGACGAGTGTGACAAGGAGCTGTACGGAGGCGGGAACTGCACCTGCTGGTCCATCAAGCGGTTTTGCCCTTCCTCCGAGCGGGAGAGCTACTGGGACAACCTCTGAACGAGACGACTCCCGCTGAGAGCTGCTGAGCGGCCGGCCTCCCGTCTCGGGGAAGCCGCGGCCGATGGGGATGCAGGGCTCGGGAGGACGAGCTCAGCGGCGCTCCGTGACGTCACGCTGGACTCGGGCTGGTGGGGAACATGGGCGTCGAGTCGTCCGTGACTTGGCTGGCAGGTGGCTCCACCCCGCACGCTGGCACCGCGCCCCAGCCGCCCTCCACCGCCTCGGTCGCCCGTGCGCGTGCGGTTCAGGATCACCGCCGGACGGAATCAGAGCAACCAATCAAAGCGCACAACCACTGGTCACAGCACTCCTTCATGAGCAGCTCCTCTAAGCGGTGACAAGCGGCATCCCCGCGCGGCGGCGCTGCCGTCTCCCCCTGCTGCTCGCCAGTAGACAGGCGTGCGTGTTCCGAGGGCGCAGGCGGTTCATGCCTGGGCGGCGTCGGTGTCGGTGTCGCCGGCGGCCGCGCCGGCCGCCAGGTCGGGCCGCAGGGCGCCCCGATCGCCCAGTATGGCGATGGTGCTCAGCGGCACCGGGCACTGCGGCGCTCAGCACGTCGAGGAACGACGCACAGATCACCCTGTGGCTCTGCCGGGGCACATCGGACCAGCTCGGTCCCGTCTGGCGTCCACAGGCCTTATGGCGCCTGGACGGTGTGCTGGGGCAGCATCACCGCATGGTCAATCACGTGCCCTCACCCGACGAGGTCGCCGCCGCGCAGACCCCCAACGGCGGCTGGTCGAAGAAGCAGCTTGCGGAATGGGGTGTCCCCTGGCCTCCGCCGACGGGCTGGCGCAAGCACCTCGAGGCGAAGTGGCGGGGTGAGGACGTCGGGCCGTTGCCCCGTGAGGAGCCGGACCAGGACGCCCTGTTCTGACCCCGGCATCCTCAACGAAGCAGCTGAAAGCGCCGACCCGCTCAGGCTGATGCGGCTGTTCGGCATCACCGAGCAGACCGCCATGCGCTACGTCACCGCCGCCCGCCCCGAACGAACCGCCGAGCTGCCCAGGTAGCCTGCCTGGTTCAGTTCTGGAGGGTGGCGAGCCAGTCGGTCAGCAGGCGGTTGACCTCGTCGGGGCGCTCCTGCTGGATCCAGTGGCCGCAGGCGTCCAAGAGGTGGGAGGCCGACAGGCCGGGGAGGGTGGTGGGGTAGGCGTCGATGGCGTCGGACATCCAGGTGGTGGAGGCGTCCAGGACGCCGCCGATGAACAGGGACGGCTGCTTGATCGGGGCTCCGCGGTGCGGGGCGAGTTCTTCCCAGTCGCGGTCCATGTTGCGGTATCGGTTGAGGGCGCCGGTCAAACCGGTGCGCTCGAACTCCCCCGCGTAGACGTCGAGGTCGTCCTTGCTCAGCCAGGCCGGGAGGACCCCTGTGGGGAAGCGGTCGCGCAGCCGGCCGCCGGCGCGGGCAACGAAGTGGGGGTCGGGCTCGCCTTGGGCGGGCATGGTGTCGGCGGACAGGGCCGCGTAGAAGCCGGCGAGCCAGCCTCGAACGTCGGGCTCGATCTCTGCCTCGGCGCGGCCGGGCTTCTGGAAGTAGGAGACGTAGAACTCCTGTTCGGGGCCGCCGATCTGGCCGAAGATGTCGGTCGGGCGCGGGCCGCCGGGCGGCGCGTAGGGGACGCTCAGCAGGCCGACGGCACGGAAGACCTCGGGGCGGAGCAGGGCCGAGGCGGAGGCGATGTTGGCGCCCCAGTCATGGCCGACGACCACCGCGCTCTCCTCGCCGAGGGCACGCACGACGGCAACGTTGTCCTCCACCAGGTCGAGCATCCGGTAGGCGTCGGTCGCCTCCGGCTTGGAGGAACGGCCGTAGCCGCGCACGTCGATCGCGACCGCCCGGTATCCGGCCGCGGCGAGGGCCGGGAGCTGGCGGCGCCAGGAGTACCAGGACTCGGGGAAGCCGTGGACAAGCAGGACCAGCGGGCCGGTGCCCTGCTCGACCAGGTGCAGGCGCCCGGCCGGGGCTTCGACGGTGCGGTGGCGGAGCTCGGCGGTCGGCTCGGGCTGCATGGGTTTCTCCTCGATTCGCGGGCGGACGCGGCTACCCATCGATCATGCGGCGCGGCACCCGCCCGACGCGATCAGCCTTGCCCTTCTGGCAAACTCGCAGCACAGAGCGGTGGAGCGGCGCGGCAAGAAGGAGCGGGAAAAGTGGCAGTCGACGACGTGGACGGCACGCTGGCCGCGATGGGGCCCCGGTTGCGGGCCGCGCGCGAGCACCACAGCGCGACGCTCGCCGGTGTCAGCTGCGCGACCGGCATCTCGACCAGCACGCTGTCCAGGATCGAGACCGGCCGGCGCAAGCCCACCCTGGAGGTGCTGCTGCAGCTGTCGATGGAGTACGGCGTCTCCCTGGACGAACTGGCCGGCACCGCGCCCGCCCCCGCGGCCGAGCCGCGCGCTACGGCACCGCTGAGCTTCGGGGATGACAAGGCGGTGCTGCCGTTGACCCGGTACGTCGGCGGCCTGCACGCCCACAAGCACGTCCTGCCCGCTGTCGAGGGTCCGCCCGCGCGGCCGCGGCAGGTCTCCCACGAGGGCTACGAGTGGTTGTGCGTCCTGTACGGGCGGCTGTGGCTCGCGCTCGACAACCAAGACCTCATCCTGACCCCCGGGGACGTCGCCGAGTTCGACACCCGCACCCCGCACGGGGTGGTGAACGCCGGCTCCGGCGGGCCTGTTGAGTACCTGATTATGTTTGGGCCCCAGGGCGAGCGCCTACGGCTGCGCACCTCTGCGGCCGTTGGCCGGGGGAACCGCCAACCGAATCGCGCCCAGGCCGGCCGCGAAGCGCAGCTGTAGGATCCGGAACCCGTTCCGATAAGACAGCGAAACCGCGACTTGCGCGCAGGTTCGCGTCCAAGGGCCGCCCAGATTCATGGAATTCGCGCGCTATGACGTTCGATCTGCTCAGGTTGTCCGGGACGGACGCGACCGGGTGGCCGTACCAGCGGCGCCGGGCGGTTCTGGATTACGTGTTCGCCGCCCGTCGGCTCTGCGCGCCGTGGACGTTGTGTCCGTCGACCACCGACCCGGCCACCGTGCGCGAGTGGCTGTCAAGAGGATCGGTCGGGATGGAGGGAGTGGTCTTCAAAAGACTCAACGATCCCTACCAGCCGTCGGTTCGGGGTTTGTCACAAGGGGCCGGGACGTTGTCGGTGGCGGCCGGTACGTTGCGATCATGGGTGTCTATCTGGTGAGTGTCGCCGCGCAGGACTGGTCACGGCCAGGGGAGGACGGGTACAGGGACGTCGCCGCCGCGCTGAACACCGAGCTGGAGCGGCGCGGGCTGCCCCCTTACGAGCTGCGGCAGGCCGCACGGGAGGCGCCGGGATGGTTCGAGGAGAAGGTCAGCCCGTCCATGGACGGCTTCGTGGCGCTGTGCAGGACGCGGCTGACCGACGCGGAGCTGTCGGCCCTCCTCGACTGGAGCGTGCTGGTGCCGTTCGCGCTGGAGGAGGAGATCGTGCTCCCCGTCGGCACCGCATACTCCGGCGAACAGACAGCGGTCGCCGGGGCCCCACGGGTGCTCGCCCTGGCCGAGCGGCTGGCCGGCGCCGTCAAACTGCCCGTGGACGCGATACCGGCGGGCGAGAACCTCGCACTGAGCCTGTGGTTCCTGGAGGGCGGGGCGGAGCGGACCGCCCGGGTGCGGCCGGGACCGTGGGCCGAGGACCGGGACGCGGCCTTCTACGTGGCGCGCTACCTGCGCGCCGCGCAGTACTCCCTGCGGTACGGCTGCCCGATGACCTACTCCTGAGCCACGGCGGCGGCCGACCGGCCGGAAAGGCCGTATACGGGCCCGGGTTCGGGCCGGGGGCCGTGTCCGCCGCGCGCCCGAGCCCGTGTCCTACCGGAACACCGCCGCGTTGCGTCGTTCCCGGGAACCCAACGGCAGCGCTACGCGCGCCCGACCGACGAGGGAGCCCCCGCTCCGGCCCCGGGCACGGCGCGGACCCGTGGGAAGGCGCCCGGTCCGGCCGCCGGGCTAGACGGCGGTTCGGCGCGGTGGCCCTGGCCGACGCGCAACCGGCTGAACGCGCCACGATCCCCGGCTGCGGCCGCGCCGCCCATCCCGCCCGTCCCTTCCTCCTTCACACCAGCCAAGGGACATGGGCAGAGCAGCCGCAACGGGGCTGCCAGCAGTCCGACCACGGAAAATCTGCGTGGTGACCTGCGTGTACACGGGAACGGTCCTGCGGGCCGCGCAACAGTAGCCGCAACCCTTGGCGCAACACCCAGCGCAACACATAGGCGCAACCCTTGCCGCAACCTCGTGCCGGCCTCGAGCAGTACCCGCGCACCGTCTGGGCGCTGTCGCGGCCCTCGCAGGCGTGGATGCGGACGGTGGAGCGGCCTTCCAGCCTGTAGTGGTGGAAGGTGTAGGTGTGGCCGTCCTCGTCCGACAGCGTCCACCCCTCGAGGTTGACGTCCTGGCGGGAGGTGTTGGTGACGTCCACCCACTCCTTGTTCAGGGAGCGGTTGGAGCGGTTGTCGCGTCCCGGGGAGTCGTACTGCACAGCACTGATCACCACATGCTGACGCTGTGCACGACCGCGGTCGTGGTCATGGCCGACGGCCGATGCCGGCAGCGCCACCGCACCCACCAAGGCGGCCGCAGCGACATGACGGGCGGTCACAGAAACAGAAACGGACACAGGATCCCCCTCGGGGCTGGTCCACACCCAAAACCTGTACAGCGCAACACCCCGCTGCCGAGGACGCACCAGGAGCAGAGCCGATCGAGCGCTGAGCATCTTGGGGCGGGCACTCACCGTGTCATGCCAGCTGGCGACGTGCCCCGGGGTCGGCCCAGCCCTCCTGCGGCAGCGAGCGCAACTGGCAGCCCGCCGTCACCGAAGCCCGAGCACGGCCAGGACCAGGACGACTGCTGTCTGCTCCCGGAGCTTTGCCTGGCTGGCTCCCAGGTTCTCCTGGCGCGGCCGACCCGGCGCTGAGCGCGGAGGGCCCGCCGACGCGCAACACCCGCTGCAGGCCGCCCTATCCCCCGACCGCTCCACCACCCCACGCCCGCCCTCCCCTTTTCCTCATTCTTCTTGGGTAGGACCGTTGTGGGAGTGCAGAGGGGGATGTCGAGCTACCCGACCACGCCTGAAAGGGGTGATGACCTGCGAATACATCGTCAAGTTCCTGATGAGTACGGACGGTTGTCAGCGGGGTTGTCGGCGGGGACGACTGGATTCTGGAGGTCCACCACTCCCTCGGCAGCGGCGAGGCCGTCATCCCGGACGCCCTGTTGTACTACCGCACCTGCGAGGACGGCGGATCGATGCTGCGGGCCTTCGTGGAAGTCGACCGGGCCACCATGGGGCCCGAGCGCCTGGCCGCGAAACTCACCTCCTACGCCCGCTTCCACGACTACATACCCGCGCCTGCGCCCGGACGCCCACGGTCGGCCGCTGGGCAGCAACTACCGGAAGAGGACTGGAGGCGCCGCTACCCGCTGTTCCCACGGCTGCTGTTCGTCCTGGACGGCACCGGCCCCACCGGCATCCAGACAGGCATGCGCGCCCTACGCGCAGCCGCCTCGGAGCCGGCACTGTCCGGCTTCCTGCGCCACGTCCCCGTCCTGGCAGCGCCCCTGATCGACCTGCTCCGCAACGGCCCCTCCGCACCCGTATGGCGCCCCGTCCAAGACCCCGACCAGCACGTCCCTTGGAGCCAGACCCGGCACCCGTAGACACCCTGCGCAGTCGCTGCGCACCATCACACCGCCCGTACGGCCATGCGCACCACCCGACCACGAACCCGACCACAAGCCCCGGTACCCCGACCACAGCAGGTCACAGCGTTGCGCAGCCGCCTGCGCAATCACGTCGACGACTGCGCAGCCGGGACCCGGTGCCGGTGGGCGGTACGCAATCGCTGCCCGGCGGGTGACGCGCAGCCACCGCTGCCACGGCCACGCGGGCGCAGCCCGGCTGTCCTCAAATGCGCACGGCCCGACGCCGACTGCCGTGTGCTGACGGGGGGCTAGTGCTCTGACCGCATAGGTTCGCCGGGTCGTTCAGGCTGCGGTGGCAAGGGGGCGTCCGCCCCAGCGGATGCCCTTCTCGCTTCGGATGCGGGCGCGTTCCTTGCGTTCGGCGGCCAGGACGTCGCGATGGCGGGCGTTGGCGTTGCGCCACCGCAGGTAGGCGTGCAGGGCCCGGGTCTGCACGGTGTGGTTGGGGTGGTTGGAGTTGGCGATGGTGAACTGCCTCAGCGGTCCGAAGTGTGCCTCGATGGGGTTGGCCCACGAGGCGTAGGTCGGCGTGAAGCACAGCTCGACCTTGTGCTTCTTCGCCCAGCGGCGGATGTCGGCGCCTTTGTGTGCGGAGAGGTTGTCCAGGATCACGTAGATCGGTGCGCCGTCGGGCCGGGCGGCGCGGATCGACTTCAGCGCGGCCAGAGTGTTCCCGGCGCCCTTCCTGCGGCGGTTGATGCCCCACAGAGTGTCCTCGCCGACCGAGTAACAGCCGTGGAAGTACCGCACGCCGTGGGTGCGGTGGTAGGTGGCAGGCAGCCGGTCGGGGTGCTTCTGTTCGGCCCAGCCCGACCCGGCGGTGGGCCGGATTCCGAGCGGGCCGAACTCGTCGAACGCAAAGACCCGGTCCGCGAAGCGGTCCAGGACCTCCTCGATGCGGTCGAGCTTGGCGTCGCGGTCGGGATCAGGGGATTCCTTCCAGGTCTTGGTGCGCTGGAAGGTGACGCCACGGCGGGCGAGCAGGCCGCGTAACGCCTCGCGGCCGATGTGGATGATCCGACCGTGGACTTTCCGCAGGTAGGCGACGAGCTTGCGCAGCGACCAGCGGGTGAAGGGCTGGCCGAGCTTGGTGGGGCGAGTGGTGGCCGTCTGGACGACGAAGTCCTCGTCGTCACGACTGAGCAGGCGGGGACGGCCTCCCGCCCACCGAGGGTCCAGGCAGGCCAGGCCGATCTCGTTGAACCGATGGATCACATCGCGCACGGTGTCCTCGTCGGCCTGTACCAGCTGGGCGATCACCGGCACCCGGTTCCCGCCGGCCGAGGCCAGCAGCATCATCGCGCGCCGGTAGCGCACCGAGCTGGTGCTACCGCGGCGCACGATCTGCTGCAGCCTCTGCCCCTCCTGGTCGGTCAGTCTGCGAACACGGACGGGCTCGGCCACCGCACCTCCAGCAGTCGGATCAGACGTCACCGCACATCCAACCGCCATGACCGCCAACCCGGCGAACCTATGCGGTCAGAGCACTAGCAAAACCAGCCCCCCCGGCCGCTGGCCAGAGTGCGCAGCCCCGGGGCGGCACGCACGTGTGCCTCCCCGGGGCTTGCGGGCGCCTACGGCGTGACCACGTGCCAGAGACCGCTGTAGTTGTCGCCGTTCTTGTCCCCCGGGCTGGCGTCCTTGGAGAAGAAGTACAGCGGCTTGCCGTTGTAGCACCACTGCGAGGTGCCGTCGTCGCGCTTCACCAGCGAGTAGGGGCCTTGCGGGGTGTCGGTCGCGCTTGCCTTGTACGGCGGCCAGATGTCCGCGCACGGGCCGGTACACGCGCTGGTGCCGGGCCTGTCCTTGTCGAACGTGTACAGCGTCATCCCGTTGTCAGCGACCAGGAAACCCTTGTCGGAAACACTCGCGATATCCATCCCTATCTCCTCATCACATCGAATCCGACGCCGGGGGCCCGCCGTTGTTCGGCGTGAGACCGCGGACGTGATGCCTCGCCCCGGTGCCGGCTACAGCCTGACTGGCGTCACCGAGGCGCCGAAGAAGTTGGCGATGTAGGCGGTCCTGCCATCCGGGGTGATCGCCACCCCGACGGGATAGCCGCCGACGGTAATGCGGGTCCCGGGCCTGTTGGTGGCCACGTCGATGGGCGTCACCGAGTCGGAGGCGCCGTTGGTGACGTAGGCGGTCCTGCCGTCCGGGGTGACCGCTACTGCGCTGGGAAGGCTGCCGCCGGCAATGCGGGTCCCGGGCCTGTTGGTGGCCACGTCGATGGGCGTGACCACGTCGAGGCCGTCGGCGATGTAGGCGGTCCTGCCGTCCGGGGTGACCGCTACTGCCTGCGGCCTGTAGCCGACGCGGATGGAGGCGCCGGGCCTGTTGGTGGCCACGTCGATGGGCGTCACCGAGCCCTCCTGGGCGCTGTGGACGACGTAGGCGGTCCTGCCGTTCGGAGTGATGGCGACCGCCTTGGGAAAGCGGTCGACGGTGATGGGGGTACCCGCCCTGTTGGTGGCGACGTCGATCGGTGTCACCGAGTGGCCGTCGATGTTGGTGACGTAGGCGGTTCTGCCGTCCGGGGTGACCGCGACCCCCATGGGATGGAGGCCGACGGGGATGGGGGTCCCGGGTCTGTTGGTGGCCAGGTCGATGGGCGTCACCGCGTTGCCGTCGGTGTTGGTGACGTAGGCGGTCCTGCCGTCCGGGGTGACCGCGATGGCGCTGGCACCGTTGCCGAGGGTGATGGGGGTGCCGGGCCTGTTGGTGGCCACGTCGATGGGCGTCACCGAGCCGCGGCCGAGGCCGCTGGTCGCGTAGGCGGTCCTGCCGTCCGGGGTGACCGCGACCGCGTAGGCAGCGTCGCCGATGGGGATGTCATTCGGGGTGCCCGCGGCCCCGACCGGACCTTCACCGATGGTGATGGGGGTACCGGGCCTGTTGGTGGCCACGTCGATGGGCGTCAGCGAGTTGTCGATGGCGCTGCTGGTGACGTAGGCGGTCCTGCCGTCCGGGGTGACCGCGAGCCCGAAGGGGCCTTTACCGACGCGGATGGGCGAACCGGGCCGGTTGGTGGCCAGGTCGATGGGCGTCACCGAGCCGTCGATGACACTGCTGGTGACGTAGGCGGTCCTGCCGTCCGGGGTGACCGCCACCCCCAGCGGGCTGGAACCGACGGGGATGGGGGCACCTGGCTGATTGGTGGCCAGGTCGATGGGCGTCACCGAGTCACCGTCGGTGTTGGTGACGTAGGCGGTCCTGCCATCCGGGGCGACCGCCACCCCGAAAGGACTGCTGAAGCCGACGGAGATGGGGGAACCGGGCTTATTGGTGGCCACGTCGATGGGCGTCACCGAGTCACCGTCGGTGTTGGTGACGTAGGCGGTCCTGCCATCCGGGGCGACCGCCACCCCGCAGGGGCCCTTACTCACAGGGATGGGAGTACCGGGCCTGTTCGTAGCCAGGTCGATCGGCGTCACCGAGTCATCACCCCAGTTGGTGACGTAAGCGGTCCTGCCGTCCGGCGCGACCGCCACCCCGCAGGGGCCCTTACTCACAGGGATGGGAGTACCGGGCCTGTTCGTAGCCAGGTCGATCGGCGTCACCGAGTCATCACCCCAGTTGGTGACGTAGGCAGTCCTCCCATCCGGGGCGACCGCCACCCACAGCGGCCTGGAACCGACGGAGATAGGAGCGCCGGGCCTGTCAGTGGCCACGTCGACGGGCGTCACCGAATCGTCGCCCCAGTTGGCGACGTAGGCAGTCCTGCCGTCCGGGGTGACCGCCACCCCGCAAAGACCTTTACCGACGGGGATAGGCGTACCGGGGACGATGAGGCTTCTCATGCCGCGACCTTGACACATTGCCCGCCTGGGACAATTCGTCACAGTATGTGTCCACCCCGGGGCCACTCGAACGCACCAGCACCAGGCCGCCTTTAGTACCAGACGCAAAGGCCCCTTCGGCCCTTTACGCGCCAGCAGAGAGGTGCCGGAAGAGCGATGCCAGAGTGCACCTCGGCACCCCGACCACAGACCCGACCACAGACCCGACCACAGCAGGTCACAGCGTTGCGCAGCCTCTGCACAATCACGTCGACGCTTGCGCAGCCGGGACCCGGTGACGGGTGGGTGGTGCGCAATCGCTGCCCGGCGGGTGATGCGCAGCCATCGCCGCCAGGGTCACGCGGGCGCAGCCCGGCTGTCCGCAAATGCGCACGGCCCGCCGCCGACTGCCGTGTGCTGACGCGGCCGTGTCGTTTCCCGGACTGTGCTCATCCTGCGCCGAGCCGTCCTACCGGCGGCAGATCAAGGCCCAGGCCAACCTGCAGGAAAGCCGCCACACGCCCGCCCGGAAGATCTTCCACGGCCGCGCCGGTCAGCTCTACCCCTGGTGGTGAAGCGGGGGCCTTTTCGTCAAGCGGCGCTTGACTGGTCTGCATGACGAGTGGCGAGCGGACGACGCCCTTGGCTGCCGCCGTGGTGCTCCGCTCGCTGCTCGGTAGAAGCCGGTTACCTTTCGCGGGAACAGTTCAGTCCGAGGACTTTCAAGACGCCGGGGTACAGGTATCTCACGGCGCCGGCGTACCCGTACCAGGGGGCGTTCTCGCAGCGCTCGACTCGGCCATGGGTGTCCTCGATGCGGAACGTGCCGTAGATGCGGGCCTGGTCTGTAACCGGCGCCCCGTTGAAGGCCCTACAGTCAGATCCCTCCATGCCCAGCGAGATGTGCTGAAGCCGCTCGCACACATAAGTGGGCAAGCCCTGGGCTGCCGGAGCGGCTGTCGCCGTCGCCGACGCCGTTCCGGCCAGCATCGCCGCCGCTGCGGCGGCTGCCGCCCATCGGCCTGCCGCCGTCCAGCTTCTCCGCGCCTTCATTCGGTCCTCCCGGTGTGATGGTTCCCGATGTGCCTGGACACGTCCGTCTGCCTGTCGTGCAGGGCAGACGGACGCGTTCGGTAGGAGTGCACCAAGGCTTCCTGCGGGGGTGCCATGACTCCGGGAGGACGTCACTCACCTGGAATGCCTAAACCGCTCCGGGCCGTGAAGCCGAGGCTCTTCGCTGAGCAGCGCGCTCCGGCGCGTGCCCCGCGCGCTTGACGCGGCGCCAGGTACAAGCTGGTGCTGGGACGGTTCCTCCTCGGCAGGCGCTCGATAAGCTGCGTGGCCCCGGCTCGTCACTGGCGAGGCGCTGCGCGGCGTGCAGCAGCTGCGCGCGCACCACGCCGGGGTCCTAGTGCCGCATCAAGCTACGTTCGCCCTGTCGTGATGTGTCGCCCAGTTGCTGCGCCGGGAAGCGCCAGACGGCCAGAATGATCACGTGGCTGAACGTGTGCGGGTCCGGGAAATTGATGACGACGAGGGCAGGCGGTTGCTGCGGATCATCCGCAGAGGCACTGGTTCGGTGGTGACCTGGCGGCGGGCTCAGATGGTGCTGTTATCCGCGCAGGGCATGCCGGTGGCGAAGATCGCCGAGGTGACGTTCACCAGCCCGGGCCGGGTCCGCGACGTGCTCCACAACTTCAACACGGACGGCTTCGACTCGCTTTATCCCAAGTACAAGGGTGGCCGGCCGAAGACCTTCACCCTCCCGGAACGCCGGGAGATCATGAAGATGGCCAAGTCGAAGCCGGCCGAGCACGGCCTGCCGTTCTCGACCTGGAGCCTGGCCAAGCTGGCCGACTTCCTGGTCGCCGAGGGGGTGG
>NZ_JBSGDB010000016.1:0-44917 GCF_053602155.1 Streptomyces sp. NPDC004561 | reverse complement strand
CTGGACGCCGGCCGCATCGGCCGCGGTGGGAGCCGTGTCCGGACTGGTACTGAGGCGTCGCTGACCGTATTGGCCCGGCCGTGGCAGAATCAAACAGCTGCTCCTCGCGGGCCTGGGCGGCCACGAAGAGGAGTTCGTCGCCCGGCTCCAGGGAGTCCTCCTTGGAGGGGGTCAGGACGCGGGTGCCGCGGATGATCGTGACCAGCGAGGTGTCCTCCGGCCACTCGACGTCGCCGACCTGGGTGCCGGCCAGGGCCGACTCCTCGGGCAGCGTCAGCTCGACGAGGTTGGCGTCGCCGTGGCTGAAGCGGAGCAGCCGGACCAGGTCGCCGACGCTCACCGCCTCCTCGACCAGGGCGGACATCAGGCGCGGGGTGGACACGGCCACGTCCACACCCCAGGCCTCGTTGAACAGCCACTCGTTCTTCGGGTTGTTGACGCGGGCCACGACGCGCGGGACGCCGTACTCCGTCTTGGCGAGCAGCGAGACGACCAGGTTGACCTTGTCGTCGCCGGTCGCGGCGATCACCACGTTGCAGCGCTGGAGCGCCGCCTCGTCCAGGGACGTGATCTCACAGGCGTCGGCCAGCAGCCACTCCGCCTGCGGCACCCGCTCCACCGAGATGGCGGTCGGGGCCTTGTCGATGAGCAGAACCTCGTGGCCGTTCTCCAGCAGCTCGCCCGCGATCGAGCGGCCGACGGCGCCGGCTCCGGCAATGGCGACCCTCATCAGTGACCGCCCTCCTCTTCCGGGCCCCCGGCGAACGCCGCCTCGACCTTGTCCACGTCGTCCGTCCGCATCATCACGTGCACGAGGTCGCCCTCCTGCAGCACCGTCTGGGAGGTGGGCAGCATCGCCTCGCCCAGCCGGGTCAGGAACGCCACCCGGACGCCCGTCTCGTCCTGCAGCTTGCTGATCTTGTGGCCGACCCACTTCGGGGAGGCGTGCACCTCGGCCAGCTGCACCCCGCCGGTGGGGTCGCGCCACAGCGGCTCGGCGCCGGACGGCAGCAGCCGGCGCAGCATCTGGTCGGCGGTCCAGCGGACCGTGGCCACGGTGGGGATGCCGAGGCGCTGGTAGACCTCGGCGCGCCGGGGGTCGTAGATGCGGGCGGCGACGTTCTCCACACCGAACATCTCGCGGGCCACGCGCGCGGAGATGATGTTGGAGTTGTCCCCGCTGGAGACGGCGGCGAAGGCGCCGGCCTCCTCGATGCCCGCCTCGCGCAGGGTGTCCTGGTCGAAGCCGACCCCGGTGACCCGGCGGCCTCCGAATCCGGGGCCCAGCCGGCGGAAGGCGGTCGGGTCCTGGTCGATGACGGCGACCGTGTGCCCCTGCTGCTCCAGGGTCTGGGCGAGGGCGGAGCCTACTCGCCCGCAGCCCATGATGACGATGTGCACGGCTTACACCACACTTCCCATAGGCCCTTTGACCTGGGTGAACGTCCCGCTCATCTTCCTCTTTCGGCTCGTCGGGCAACGCTTGCGGCCCATCTCGCGGCCGTCAGGCAACATCATGCCGGTGAACCGTGGTCACGACCTAGCGCGGGTGCCTGTGAGCCTGCTGTACGTTGCCCGTGTTCCAACGTATCGGCTGGGACGGCCGGGTCACCCGGGGCAGCGGCGGGCTGACGTCACGCGGTCTTGGCGACAGTGAGGAGTACGGCCGCGTCCTCCAGGGCTTCGAGGCTGTGCCGGGCGGGCGGCACGAGGAGCAGGTCCCCGGCCATGCCCTCCCACGCCTCGTCGTTGCTCAGCAGCCGTACCCGGCCACGCAGCACCAGCACGGTCGCCTCGCCCGGGTTCTCGTGCTCGGCCAGCGAGGTGCCGGCCCGCAGGGCGATGAGGGTCTGGCGGAGGACGCGCTCGTGGCCGCCCTGGACGGTCTCGGCGCTGCGGCCGGTGGGGGACGCGGTGGCCCGTTCCAGGTGTTCGCGGGCCAGGGCGTCGAGGGAGAGTTTCTGCATGGCGGTGGGTGCTGCCGTTTCTGTGTCAGTAGCGGACGCCGATGCGGCGCCAGCGGCGTCCGCTGGTGCCGGGCTCGGTGGGATGGGCGGCGACGCGGGAGCGGTAGAGGACGAACGGCCGCCACAGGTACCACAGCGGGACGCTCCACGCGTGCACCAGTCGGGTGAAGGGCCACACGGCGAGGATGGCCCAGGCGGCGGTGGCGTGGACCTGGTAGATGAGCGGCGCGTGGGAGATGGCGGCCACGTCGGGGCTCGCCGCGAACAGGCCGCGGAACCACAGAGCGACGCTCTGCCGGTAGTCGTAGCCCTCCCCGAAGAGGTTGATCCCCATGGTGGGGATGATGCCGAGCACGATGACGATCGCCAGCAGGATCAGGGCGAGCCAGTCGACGGGGCTGGTGCTGGCCCGCACCCGGGGCACGGTGGTGCGGCGGAAGGCGAGGACGGCGACGCCGATGATCACGGCGAGCGCGGCGACGGTGCCGCCGACGGAGGAGAACCAGCGGTAGGTCTCCTCGGGGATGCCGAGCCACCGGGTGAACGACTCCGGGACGAGGATGCCCAGCACATGGCCCGCGATGGCGGCGAAGGTGCCGTAGTGGAAGAGCGGGCCGCCCCACTTGAGCAGTCTGCTCTCCTGGAGCTGGGAGGAGCGGCTGGTCCAGCCGAACTGGTCGTAGCGCCAGCGCCAGACGTGGCCGACGACGAAGGTGACGAGGGCGAGGTAGGGCAGGATGACCCACCACCACAGGTCCCAGGTACTCACCGGCTCTCCTTCGCGGTCGGACGTGCTCCCTGCGTCGGCCGTGCCGGCAGGGGTTCGGACGGGGTGAACGGCTCGAGTCCGGTCTGCTCCGGCGGCCCGAAGGGCTCCAGGCCGACCTCTTCCCCCGGCGGTCCCTCGGCGGCCAGCCGGCGCCAGGTGTCGCGCTCACGGCGGCCCGGCTCGGGCAGCCGCCCGCAGAGCGTGTCCAGGACCTGCGCGTAGGGGCCGGAGCGCGCGTGGAGCGCCTCGCGCAGGAGTTCCAGGCCGGCCCGGCACTGCAGCAGCACGCCGTGGCCGGGCTCGGGGGCGAGGGCGGCGAACTCCAGGACCAGCGGCAGGAAGTCGGGCAGTTCGCCCTCGGGCGGTTCGTGTCCGGCCCGGCGGTAGGCGTGTTTGAGGGCCAGGAGGGCCATGCCGCGCCCGCGGGTGTCGCCGTGCCGGTAGTAGGTCAGATGGAGGGAGCGGCGGCGGGTGTGGTCGAAGGTGTCCACGTACTGCTGGGCGGCCTCGGTGGGGGTGAGGCGGCCCAGGTGGTCGCGGGCGGCGGCGAGCCGGGCGCGGTCGGCGGGGTCGCGGACGGCGGGCAGCGCGGTGGCGACGTCGGCGAGGCAGGCCCGCATCGTCTCGTCCGGGTAGCGCAGGAGGACCGAGGCGACGCGGTGGACCAGCGGTGTGTCCGGTGCCGGCCGGCGGGCGCGGCGGGGGATCACCGGCCGCTCCCCTCGGCGCCGAAGAGCCCGGGGGCGGGGCCGTCGCCGTTCCAGCCGAGCAGGTTGAAGCGCACCTGCCCGTCGCTGTCGCGGAACCGGCTGCCGCCGGACGGGGCCGTGCCCGGCAGCGGTGGCGGCGCGTCGGTCCGCTGGTCCGCGTCGTGGGTGGCGCGGTCGGCCACGCCGCCGGGGTAGTCGAGGGAGCAGTGCTGGGCCATCAGGGCGCCGGAGCCCTCCGCGTGCACCCTCGGGATGACGTAACGGTCGTCGTACTTGGCGATGGCCAGCAGCCGGTACAGGTCCTCGATGTCCTCGGCGGTCGTGCCGGCCGCGTCCAGCAGCACCTGGTCGGGCGGGTCGCCGAGTTGCTGGGCGCGCATGTGGGCGCGCATCGCGGTCAGTCTGCGCAGCACGCCCTCGATCACCGCGGTGTCCCCGGCGGTGAAGAGGTTGGCCAGGTACTCCATGGGGATGCGCAGGGCGTCGATGGCGGCGAAGACCCGGTCGGGGTCGTCGTCGTGGTGGCCGGTGGCGTGCACCGCGTTCGTGACGGGGGACAGCGGGGGCACGTACCAGACCATGGGCATGGTGCGGTACTCCGGGTGCAGCGGCAGCGCGACCCGGTGCTTCTTGACGAGCGCGTACACCGGGGAGCGCCGGGCGGCCTCCAGCCAGTCGTGCGCGATGCCGTCGCGCTCCGCGGCCGCCTGCACCTCGGGGTCCTCGGGATCGAGGAAGACCGACAGCTGGGCCTCGTACAGGTCCTTCTCGTCCTTGACCGAGGCCGCCTCCAGGACGGCGTCGGCGTCGTAGAGCAGCACGCCGAGGTGGCGCAGCCGGCCCACGCAGGTCTCGGAGCAGATGGTGGGCTGCCCGGCCTCGATGCGCGGGTAGCAGAAGGTGCACTTCTCGGCCTTGCCGGTGCGGTGGTTGAAGTACACCTTCTTGTACGGGCAGCCCGACACGCAGAACCGCCAGCCGCGGCAGCGGTCCTGGTCGACCAGCACGATGCCGTCCTCCTCCCGCTTGTACATCGCCCCGGAGGGACAGGAGGCGACGCAGGAGGGGTTGAGGCAGTGCTCGCAGATCCGCGGCAGATAGAACATGAACGCGTGCTCGAACTCCATGCGCACCCGCTCCGACAGACCCGCGAGGTTCGGGTCGGCCGCCGCGTACGCGGACGCTCCGGCGAGGTCGTCGTCCCAGTTCGGCCCGTGCTCCGGGCGCATGTTCCGGCCGGTCAGCTGGGACTTGGGGCGGGCGCTGGTGAAGCTGTCGGACAGCGGCGCGGTGGTCAGGCTCTGGTAGTCGTACGTCCACGGCTCGTAGAAGTCGTCGAGCGAGGGCAGGTCCGGGTTGTGGAAGAGGGTGGCCAGCTTGCGCAGCCGGCCCCCCGCCTTCAGCTTCAGCTTCCCGCGGCGGTCCAGGGTCCAGCCGCCCTTCCACTTCTCCTGGTCCTCGTACCGGCGGGGATAGCCGGAGCCGGGCTTGGTCTCGACGTTGTTGAACCACACGTACTCGGTGCCCGGCCGGTTGGTCCAGGTCTGTTTGCAGGTGACCGAGCAGGTGTGGCAGCCGATGCACTTGTCGAGGTTCATCACCATGGCGACCTGCGCCATCACCCGTCCGACAGGGGCTCTGCCGCGGGGTCCGACGGTGTCTGCGGGCATCAGAACTGCACCTCCTGGGACCGCCGGCGGATGACGGTGATCTCGTCGCGCTGGTTGCCGGTGGGGCCGATGTAGTTGAAGGCGTAGGAGAACTGGGCGTAGCCGCCGATGAGATGGGTCGGCTTGATCAGCAGCCGGGTCAGGGAGTTGTCGCCGCCGCCGTGCAGCCCGGAGGTCTCCGTCCTCGGCACGTTCAGGTGCCGGTCCATGGTGTGGTACATGAACACGGTGCCCCGCGGCATGCGGTGCGTGACGACCGCGCGGCAGGCGACCACGCCGTTGCGGTTGTACGCCTCGATCCAGTCGTTGTCGGCCACCTCGATCCGCTCCGCGTCCTCCGGGCTCATCCAGATCACCGGGCCGCCCCGGAAGAGGGTGAGCATGTGCAGGTTCTCCTGGTACTCGGAGTGAATCGACCACTTCGAGTGCGGGGTCAGGTAGCGCACCACGAGTTCCGGGCGGCCGTCCGGCGAGCGGGTGGGGTCGCCGAAGTGGGCCACCATGTTCAACGGCGGCCGGTAGACGGGCAGTTGCTCGCCGAACTCGGCCATCCAGTCGTGGTCGAGGAAGAAGTGCTGGCGGCCGGTGAGGGTGTGCCAGGGCTTGAGGCGCTCGACGTTGACGGTGAACGGGGAGTAGCGGCGGCCGCCCGACTCGGTGCCGGACCACTCGGCCGAGGTGATCACCGCGCGGGGCTGGGTGCGGGTGTCCTCGAAGGTGATCCGGTCGCCGGAGCGCTCCTCGGCGAGATCGGCCAGCTCCACGCCGGTGCGCTTCTCCAGCGCGCGCAGCGACTCGACGGCCAGGCGGCCGTTGGTCGTCCCGGACAGGGCGAGGATCGCCTCGCAGAACTGGTCGTCGCGGGCGATCGAGGGACGCCCGTCGGCGATGCCGCCACGGACCGTGCCGTTGCTGCGGCGCAGGTGGTCGATCTCCTGGTCCGGCTTCCAGGTCAGGCCCTTGGTGGAGGTGCCCAGCCGGTCCAGCAGCGGGCCGACGGCGGCCATCTTCGCGGCCACCTCGCCGTAGTCGCGCTCCACCACGATCAGCTTCGGCATCGTCCTGCCCGGCACCGGCTCGCACTCCCCGGCCTTCCAGTCGCGCACCCGGCCGTGCGGCTGCGCCATCTCGTCCGCCGTGTCGTGGGCGAGCGGCGCGGCGATGACGTCCCTGCGCACCCCCAGATGGGTCTTGGCCAGGCGGGAGAACTCGGCGGCGAGGGTGTGGAAGAGGTCGAAGTCGGTGCGGGTCTGCCACGGAGGCGCGATCGCCGGACTGAAGGCGTGCACGAACGGGTGCATGTCGGTGGAGGACAGGTCGTACTTCTCGTACCAGGTCGCCGCGGGCAGCACCACGTCGGAGAACAGGCAGGTGCTGGTCATCCGGAAGTCGACCGCCACCGACAGGTCGAGCTTGCCGACCGGGGCCTGCTCGCGCCAGGTGACCTCCTTGGGGCGCAGGCCGGGCGGGGTCTCCGCGGCGGTGACGGCGTCGTCGGTGCCGAGCAGGTGCCGCAGCATGTACTCGTGGCCCTTCATGGACGACGCGAACAGGTTCGCGCGCCAGACGAGCAGGACGCGCGGGAAGTTCGCCGGGTCGTCCGGGTCCTCCGCGGCGAACCGCAGCCGGCCCGCCTTCAACTCCTCGACGACGTAGTCCGGTACGTCCTTGCCGGCCCGCTCGGCCTCGTCGCACACGTCCAGCGGGTTGCGGTCGAAGGCCGGGTGCGAGGGCATCCAGCCCAGCCGGGCCGCCAGCGCGTTGCAGTCCGGCAGGGTGCGCCCCGTGAGCCGCCCCTGCCCCAGGGGGCCGGCCAGCGTGTCCGCGGGGAACGCCTCGTAGCGCCACTGGTCGGTGGCCAGCCAGAACAGCGGCGTGCCCACCATGTGCCGGGTCGGGCGCTGCCAGTCCAGGCCGAACGCGAGATGGGACCAGCCGGTCAGCGGCCGCACCTTCTCCTGCCCGACGTAGTGCGCCCATCCGCCGCCGTTGACGCCCTGGCTCCCGGTGAGCATCACCAGCGACAGGAACGCCCGGTAGATCTGGTCGGAGTGGAACCAGTGGTTGGTGCCCGCCCCCATCGCGATCATCGAACGGCCGTCGGTGCGTTCGGCGTTGCGGGCGAACTCCCGCGCCACCCGCGCGGCCGCCGCGGCCGGCACCGAGGTGATGCCCTCCTGCCAGGCCGGGGTGTAGGGCGCGCTCGCGTCGTCGTAGCCGGCCGGCCACCGGCCGGGCAGCCCCTCGCGGGCCACGCCGTACTGGGCGAGCACGAGGTCGAACACGGTGGTCACCAGGTGCCCGCCGACCCGCACCGCCGGGACACCGCGGCGCAGCACGGCGCCGGACTCCCCCTCACCGGTGTCGAAGCGCGGCAGGTCCACGGCCACCGCTTCCGCCTCCGGCCGCCCGTACAGCGTCAGCAGCGGGTCGGCGTCCTCCAGCCGCAGGTTCCACCGGCCCTTGCCCGACTCGGACCAGCGAAAGCCCAGCGAGCCGTTCGGCACCACCGGCTCGCCGGTGCGCCCGTCCAGCAGGACCGTCTTGAACTCGGCCGCGTCCGGGGGCGGTCCGGGCAGATCGGCGGCGGTGAGGAACTTGTCCGGCACATGGGCGTCCTCGCGTTCGCGCAACCGCACGAGGAACGGCAGGTCGGTGTAGGTCCTGGCGTACTCGGTGAAGTACGGCACCTGCCGGTCGCGGTAGAACTCGGTGAGGATCACATGGCCCATCGCCATCGCCAGGGCGCCGTCGGTGCCCGGGGCGGCCGCCAGCCAGTCGTCGGCGAACTTGGTGTGGTCGCCGTAGTCCGGGGAGACCACCACGACCTTCTGTCCCCGGTAGCGGGCCTCGGTCATGAAGTGCGCGTCCGGGGTGCGGGTGATCGGCAGGTTGGTGCCCCACACGATCAGGTAGCCGGCGTTCCACCAGTCGCCGGACTCCGGCACGTCGGTCTGGTCGCCGAACACCTGCGGCGAGGCCATGGGCAGGTCGGCGTACCAGTCGTAGAAGGAGGAGATCGTGCCGCCGATCATCGACAGGTAGCGGGTGCCGGCCGCGTACGACGCCATGGACATCGCCGGGATCGGGGAGAAGCCCACGATCCGGTCCGGGCCGTACCGCTTCACGGTGTGCACCTGCGCGGCCGCCACCAGTTCGGTCACCTCGCGCCAGTCGCAGCGCACCAGACCGCCCTTGCCGCGGGCCCGCTTGTAGGCGGCGCAGCGCTCCGGATCCGCGGTCAGCCACTCCCACGCCTCGACCGGGTCGGCCGTGCGGGCCCTGGCCTCCCGCCACAGCTCCAGCAGCGGGCCGCGCACGTACGGGTAGCGGATGCGGGTGGGCGAGTAGGTGTACCAGGAGAACGACGCGCCGCGCGGGCAGCCCCGCGGCTCGTACTCCGGGGAGTCGGGCCCCACCGAGGGGTAGTCGGTCGCCTGGGTCTCCCAGGTGATCAGGCCGTCCTTGACGAAGACCCGCCACGAGCACGACCCCGTGCAGTTCACCCCGTGCGTGGAGCGCACCTCCCGGTCGTGGCGCCAGCGCTCGCGGTAGAACTCCTCCGCCGCGCGGCCGCCCTCGCGGTACAGCATCCGCCGGTCGGGTGACTGGGTGCCGGGGAAGAAGTACTGCGCCGTACGCATCAGCCGCTCGGCTGCGGCTTCGGCCCGCTCGGTGCTCACATCAGTCGCCTCCTCGGGCGCCGGGGTCCCGTGCCGCACGCCTGCGGGGGGCCGATGACCACCATGCCTTCGCGATGGCGGGACCGAGCGGGTGCGACACTCCGTCGATCCCGACAAAACGGACATCGTGGGGGTGGTCGCGGCGGGGGCGAGGCCGGCGTCGGGCAGTGCGCGAGGCCGGCTCGGGGCAGGGCGCCCTGGGCCGCCGCGCGGGACGGGACGGGGGCGGGCCGGTGCCGGTCACCCGGGCCCCGGTCGGCCAATCGTGCTGGTCGCCGCCTGCGGGCGGCAGCTATTGGCTTCTGAGGGTCTCCGAGTCCGGTGAGGGGGCGGAGGACGCGGTTTTCGGGGTGGGTGTGGGGACCTGCTCGGGGTCGGGTGAGCGCGTAGGGTGGCAGGGCAGGGCAGGGCAGGGCAGGGCAGGGCAGGGCAGGGCGATGGGACGACGGCGCCCGTGCGCGGCGCCGGGAGGCAGCACCATGGCGCACACCCCGTCGGAGCCGCCGTTCGGCGGCCCACAGCCGGAGGCCGCAGCCGCCGCCGAGGAGCGGGACCGGGACGCCGTGTCCGCGGGGCCGCATCAGCCCGCTTCGGACCGGCACCGGCTGAAGCGGCTGCTGGACGCCGTCCTGGCGATCAGCGCCGACATGGACACCCGGACGGTGCTGCACCGCATCGTCGAAGCCGCCACCGACCTCGTCGGCGCGCGCTACGGGGCACTGGGCGTGCTGGGGGAGCGCGGCGAGGTCACCGACCTGATCACCGCGGGCATCGACGACCCGCACCTGTGTGCCGACATCGGCCTGCCGCAGGGCCACGGCCTGCTGCACACGCTGGTGGACGACCGGCAGCCGCTGCGTGTGGCCGAGGTGACCGCACACCCCCGTTCCGCCGGCTTTCCGCCCGGGCACCCGGTCATGCGCACCCTGCTGGGCGTTCCGATCCTGGTGCGCGACACCGTCTACGGCGACCTCTACGTCGCCGACAAGAACGACGGCACGCTGTTCCACGACGACGACGAGGGCCTGCTGACGGCGCTGGCCGGCGCCGCGGGCGTCAGCATCGAGAACGCCCGCCTGTACGAGCACCTCAAACACGCCGCCGAGCACTTCCAGAGCCGCATGCTGCCCGTCATGGCCGACCTCTCCCCGCTGCGCGTCGCGGCCCGCTACGAGCCCGCCTCCGAGCTGCCGAGGCTGGGCGGTGACTGGTACGACGCCATGGCGCTGCCCGACGGCGCCGCCTGCGTGGTGGTGGGCGACGTCACCGGCCACGACGTCGAGGCCGCCCCGCTGATGGGCCAGATCCGCAACATGCTGCGAGCGCTCGCCTACGACCGCTGCGAGCCGCCCGGCCTCGTCGTGTCGCGGCTCGACCACGCCCTGACGATGTTCGACGAGCCGCCCACGGCCACCCTGGTGCTCGGCCGCCTCGAACGTGGCCCTGACCCCGGCGGGCAGTACACCTTCGGCTGGAGCAACGCCGGGCATCTGCCGCCGCTGCTGATCGGCGCGGACGGCGACACCCGCTACCTGGCACCCGTCCGGCACGGCATCCCGGTCGGCATCGACGCGTCCGTACCCCGGTTCAGCCACGAGCACCCCCTCCCGCCGGCCGGCACCCTGCTGCTGTTCACCGACGGGCTGGTCGAGCGGCGCGACCGGGACATCGACGCCGGACTGGACGGCCTGGCGGAGCAGGCCGCCCGCCTGGCCAGGGCCCCGCTGGACGACCTGTGCGACGCCCTACTCGCCGGATGCGGCCAGGTGTTCGACGACGATGTCGCCCTGCTCGCCGTGCGGACCCCGCGTGTGCCGTAGAGCACAGAACGCTCACAAGAACAGCGCTCACCGGCGCGTGATGCTGCGCACGCTGTACAAGGTCAGGATTCCGAGGCCGGTCAGGGCGACCACGGCCCCGATCAGCTCAGCGGCCGGGGGCATGGGACCTCCGAAGGGTCGCAGACAGGCGGGGTTTGCCATCTAGGCACGACCGGCGACCGGACCACGGAATCCGCACTTTTATTCCCCTACGAGTTCACCCGGGGGGCAGATATGGGGGAGGGGGTGGGCGGCTGCCTGTTCGAAGGCTTACGATCCTCTCTCGTGTCCAAACTGACCGACGTGCCCAAACGGATCCTGATCGGGCGCGCACTGCGCAGTGACCGGCTGGGTGAGACCCTCCTGCCGAAGCGCATCGCACTCCCCGTCTTCGCCTCCGACCCGCTGTCCTCTGTCGCCTACGCGCCGGGGGAGGTCCTGCTGGTCCTGTCCATCGCGGGCGTGTCGGCGTACCACTTCAGCCCGTGGATCGCCGTCGCGGTCGTGGTGCTGATGTTCACCGTGGTCGCCTCCTACCGGCAGAACGTGCACGCGTACCCGAGCGGCGGCGGCGACTACGAGGTCGCCACGACCAACCTGGGCGCCAAGGCCGGCCTCACGGTCGCCAGCGCCCTGCTCGTCGACTACGTGATGACCGTCGCCGTGTCGATCGCCTCCGGCATCGAGAACCTCGGCTCCGCGATCCCCTTCGTGGTCCAGCACAAGGTGCTCTGCGCGGTCGTCGTGATCGTGCTGCTGACCCTGATGAACCTGCGGGGCGTGAAGGAGTCGGGCAAGCTCTTCGCGATCCCGACGTACGTCTTCGTCGGCGGCGTCTTCGTCATGATCGCCTGGGGCGCGTTCCGCGGCCTGATCCTCGGCGCCACCATGCGGGCGCCGACCGCCGACTACGCCATCAGGGCCGAGCACCAGGGACTCGCGGGCTTCGCCCTGATCTTCCTGCTGCTGCGTGCCTTCTCCTCCGGCTGTGCCGCGCTCACCGGCGTCGAGGCGATCTCCAACGGCGTCCCGGCCTTCCGCAAGCCCAAGTCGAAGAACGCCGCGACCACGCTCGCGGCGATGGGCCTGCTGGCCGTCACCATGTTCTGCGGCATCATCGCCCTCGCCATGACCACGAAGGTCCGCATGGCCGAGAACCCGGCCACCGACCTGCTGAACAACGGCCACCCGATCGGCTCCGGCTACGTCCAGAACCCGGTGATCTCCCAGGTCGCCGAGGCGGTCTTCGGCAAGGGCAGCTTCCTGTTCGTGGTCCTGGCGGCGGCCACCGCCCTGGTGCTGTTCCTGGCCGCGAACACGGCGTACAACGGCTTCCCGCTGCTGGGCTCGATCCTCGCCCAGGACCGCTACCTGCCGCGCCAGCTGCACACCCGCGGCGACCGCCTCGCCTTCTCCAACGGCATCGTGCTGCTCGCGGGCGCCGCGACCCTGCTGACCGTCCTCTACGGCGCGGACTCCACGCGCCTGATCCAGCTGTACATCGTCGGCGTGTTCGTGTCCTTCACGCTCAGCCAGACCGGCATGGTCCGGCACTGGAACCGGCACCTGCGGGTCGAGACGGACCAGGCCAAGCGCCGCCACATGATCCGCTCCCGCGCGATCAACGCGTTCGGCGCCTTCCTGACCGGCCTGGTGCTGGTCGTCGTGCTGGTCACCAAGTTCACGCACGGCGCCTGGGTCGCCCTGCTCGGCATGTGCATCTTCTACGCGACGATGACCGCCATCCGCAGGCACTACGACCGCGTCGCCGAGGAGATCGCCGCCCCCGAGGAGCCGGACGACGACCTGGTCCGTCCGTCGCGGATCCACTCGGTGGTGCTGATCTCCAAGATCCACCGCCCCACCCTGCGTGCCCTGGCCTACGCCAAGCTGATGCGCTCGGACACCCTGGAGGCGCTGACGGTCAACGTCGACCCGGCCGAGACCAAGGCGCTGCGCGACGAGTGGGAGCGGCGCGGCATCGAGGTCCCGCTGAAGGTCCTGGACTCGCCGTACCGCGAGGTCACCCGCCCGGTGATCGAGTACGTCAAGAGCCTGCGCAAGGAGTCCCCGCGCGACGCGGTCTCGGTGATCATCCCCGAGTACGTGGTCGGCCACTGGTACGAGCACCTGCTGCACAACCAGAGCGCGCTGCGCCTCAAGGGCCGCCTGCTGTTCACGGCCGGTGTGATGGTCACCTCGGTGCCCTACCAGCTGGCCTCCTCCGAGGTGGCGCGGGCCCGGGCCCGCAAGCGGCAGGAGTGGAGCGCGCCGGGCGCGGTCCGGCGCGGTCCGGCCGCGGAGCGGCCGAAGGAGCCGACGGCGGCCAAGGACTGAGGCGGCGCGGCGAGGCCGTAGACTGGTGGGCTGTTGTCGGGCCCACCAGGCCCGTAGCCCTTTGTCGATTTCTCGATCTGGAGTCATCCCACCATGCAGGCAGAACCGACCAAGTCTCTGGTGGGCGAGGAGTACGAGGTCGAGATCGGCCCCGTCGCCCACGGCGGCCACTGCATCGCCCGCACCGCCGAGGGGCAGGTGCTCTTCGTCCGTCACGCGCTGCCGGGCGAGCGGGTGGTGGCGAAGGTGACCGAGGGCGAGGAGGGCGCCCGCTACCTCCGCGCGGACGCCGTGCGCGTCCTCGAGGCCTCCAAGGACCGCATCGAGGCGCCCTGCCCCTTCGCCGGCCCCGGCCGCTGCGGCGGCTGCGACTGGCAGCACGCCAAGCCGGGCGCCCAGCGCCGGCTGAAGGGCGAGGTCGTCGCCGAACAGCTCAGGCGCCTCGCGGGGCTCACCCCCGAGGAGGCGGGCTGGGACGGCACCGTGCTGCCGGCCGAGGGCGACAAGCTGCCGGCCGGACAGGTCCCGCAGTGGCGCACCCGGGTCCAGTACGCCGTCGATGCCGAGGGCCACGCGGGTCTGCGCCGGCACCGCTCGCACGAGGTCGAGCGCATCGACCACTGCATGATCGCCGCGGAGGGCGTGTCCGAGCTGGGCATCGAGAAGCGGGACTGGACCGGCATGGCGTCCGTCGACGCGATCGCCGCGACGGGCTCCCAGGACCGCATGGTGATCCTGGAGCCCCGGCCCGGCGCCCGGCTGCCGCTCGTCGAGCTGGACCGGCCCGTCTCCGTCATGCGCGTCGACGAGAAGGACGGCGGCGTCCACCGCGTCCACGGCCGCGCGTTCGTGCGTGAGCGTGCCGACGACCGCACCTACCGCGTCGGCAGCGGCGGTTTCTGGCAGGTCCACCCGAAGGCCGCCGACACCCTGGTCACCGCCGTCATGCAGGGCCTGCTCCCGCGCAAGGGCGAGATGGCCATCGACCTCTACTGCGGCGTCGGCCTCTTCGCCGGGGCCCTCGCCGACCGCCTCGGCGAGAAGGGCGCGGTCCTCGGCATCGAGTCCGGCAAGCGGGCGGTGGAGGACGCGCGGCACAACCTGGCCGGCTTCCCGCGGGTCCGCGTCGAGCAGGGCAAGGTCGAGTCGGTCCTGCCGCGCACCGGCATCACCGAGGTCGACCTCATCGTCCTGGACCCGCCCCGCGCCGGCGCGGGCCGCGCGACCGTCGCCCACATCTCCTCCCTCGGCGCCCGCCGCATCGCCTACGTCGCCTGCGACCCGGCCGCGCTGGCCCGCGACCTGGCGTACTTCCGCGAGGGCGGCTACCGGGTGCGGACGCTGCGGGCGTTCGACCTGTTCCCGATGACGCATCACGTGGAGTGCGTGGCGATTCTGGAGCCTGCCGCGAAGGGCTCCTGACCTGCGGTTCTCATGGTGACGGGTCAGCCGGATCGCAGCGATGTCTTCAGGCTGAGCGCACTTCCTGACGCTCACATGACGCTCGTTCCGCCTCCCGCTCGATCTTGATCGGTGGTGGTCCCAGCGTCCGGGCGCCGGCCTCTCTCGTCTTGCTTCATCGGCCTACAGCAGATTCAGCTGACGCAGGTCGGTCACCTACTCGGTGATCAGCGCGGCGGAAAAGATGTGGTGTTTCCCCGGCGCCGCCGATCTCGGCTTCGCGGACGGCTTGCTGGAAGCGTTGGGATGGGACGGCGGAGCCGCGGACGGGTGTGCCGGGTTACCGGAAGGCGTGGATCAGCGGCAGCAGCGACTGCCGGCGCTCGGGTTCTGGCAAGACCCGCAGGGCGGATTCGAACCGGTGTCGAAGGCGCCTGTGCTGTGCTCGCGCCGAGCGGCCGCCTCCCGGTGGGAGGTTCGGGGGTCGGCGGCGCCGGTCAGGCCGTCGTCGGTCAATCGGACCTTGTCGTCCCGAGTTCTTGCTCGAAACGCCGGGCCACCTCGAAGGCCAGGACCGTCCCCATGCTGTGGCCGAAGAATGCCATCGGGCGGTCCGCCAACTCCCGTAGCCGACCGAACAGAAGGTCGGCAAAAGCGTGCAGATCGGTGAAGAATGGCTCGTTGCGCCGGACGCCGGCGACGCCGGCCGCGGCCTGGGCAGCCCGCCGACGTCACGGGCGGCTGCGGTTCTCGATCCTCGCCTGCTCGACCAGATCCGCGTAGGTGTCGGGATCATCGAGATCCGATGCGTCGAGGAGGGACACCGACCACGGGATCGGGCACGGCGGGGCGTGGTCAGGATCCGGGCACAGCAGCTTGGCGATGCGTTCCTTGACCTCTTCGGCCTGTTCCCGCGTTGCGTACACGCCCAGCCGCAGTTCGTAGACGCTTGGGTCTTCAGGCATGGTTCACCCATCTTGTCCAAGGGGCAGGAAAGGGAGGCGAGATGAATCGCCCCCCTTTTACCCAATTTTACCAGGTGCGCTTTGCGTCGCAGTGGCGCTTGTAGTGGCCCGCCGGAACGGGGATGTTGCGCGCCGCGTCGTTGATGGCCGCCTGCTCGGTGTTGCCCGTGCCGTCGGCCCTCTCGTAACCCACGACGTGGTTGTCGCTGATGCGAACGATCTGGCACTGGACCGTGGCGTGCCAGATCCGCTGGATTCCGGCCTCGGCCGTGTGGGACATGGTGGTGGCAGAGGCGACGGGCGCGACGATGCCCCCGATGGCGAGCGCCATGGCACCGGCGACAAGCGTGCGGCGGAGCGTCTTCAAGGCTGTTCCTCCCTGACGGTGTGTGGAGCCGGGGCGCGCCGGTCCGAAGGCCCTCGGGGCCTCGGCCGGGCCGACGACAGCTACGACCCTCGCATCTGAGGACGCCGAAAACCGCTTCTGTCGGAGCAGTTGACAGGCCGGTGTCAGTTGTCTGCCAACTGCCGCGGTCTCTCGACCGTGAACCAGCCCGCTGTTCCTCGCTACGTACTCGGCGTAATCAGAAGCGGCCAGGCAGGAGACAACCATGGCGAACGGCGCAGCTGTCCAACCCCTCGCAGGGCAGCGTGACAACCCTCCGCTGGTGACCGTGACGGGCACCGAACTCGCCCGCAACAGAAGGGGATTCCTCTTCTGGTACCACGTCCTGGCGCCCGTCATCATCACCGTTCCCCTCTTCCTCGGCGCTCTCGGCTCTCCTGAGGCCAAGGCGGGGCACACCTTCGAGGTGTTTCGGAATGTGACGCTGGAGTTCTGGGGTGTGCTGGTACCGATGACCGCGGGCCTGGCCGCTGCCCTGTCGGTCCGTGCCGACCAGGACGCCTGGCGGCTGCTGTTGTCGTACGGCGTGCCGCGCGAGAGGTACTTCATCGGCAAGGTGACCGCTCTGGGCGTACTTGGCTTCCTCTCCTCCACCGTGCTGGTGGTGATGCTCTCCTTCGGCGCGATGATCAGCGGACGTTTCCCCGGAGCCATGGGCACGGTGGTCGCGGCCGTCTACCTGCCCTGGCTGGTGGGGCTTTCCATGACGGCCCTGTCCGTGCTGGTCTCGGTGGTGTGGGGTATGGGGCCCAGTATCGGAGTGGGAGTTGCGGGCCTGCTGTGCGGGGCGCTCGTCTCGGACAAAGTCTTCTGGTATGCGGTTCCGTTCGCCTGGCCGATGCGGGTGGTGCTGCCGCTCGCCGGCATCGGGCCCAACGGTGTGCCACTGCCCAAGGACAGCCCGGTGACCAGTATGTCCGCCATCCCGCTCGCCGTGGGACTCGCCGTCGTACTGACGGGGGTCCTGCTGGTGGCGGGCAGTATGCACATGAGGCGCAAGGAGATCTGACATGACCACGGCGACACCCCGAAGGTCGGGCCAGCACGCGACGCCGGCCCTCACGATCCGTCAGCTGCACAAGCACTACGGCTCACACCGCGCCCTGGATGGTGTGGACCTCACTGTGGAGTCCGGAGAGGTGTACGGCCTGCTCGGACCCAACGGTGCCGGTAAGACGACGCTCATGAAGGCGCTCTTGGGCCTGCAGCGCCCGACGTCGGGCAGCATCGAGATCTTCGGCAGGCCCATCGGGCGCGATTCGCTGGCCGAGGTCGGTGCACTGATCGAAGTGCCCGGACTTTGGCCGACGCTGACGGCCGACGAGACGATGAAGGTGCACGCCCGACTGCGCTGCGTGCCCGAGGAGTGGATCGAACCGGCGCTACGCCTGGTCAAGATGACGGAGGCGCGGGACCGGAGGATCGGGGCGTATTCGCTTGGGATGCGCTGGCGGCTTGGTATCGCCGTCGCTCTGCTTGCCAGGCCGAGGCTGATCGTCCTGGACGAGCCCACGAACGGTCTTGACCCCGTCGGCATCCGTGAGATGCGCGGGATCATCCGTTCGCTCGCCGGTGAGGGAGTGGCTGTGCTGATCGCCAGCCACCAGCTGGCAGAGGTCGCACACGTCTGCGACCGGGTGCAGGTGCTGGTGGCCGGCCGCACACGCTACGAAGGGCCACTGGCGGGCCTTGCCGTCGACGGGGACGTGGAGGCCGGATTCTTCCGGCTGGTGGAAACCGCCGATGCGGGCATCCGCTGACTGGCGGAGACGGTCGATGGCCCCGGCGTCGAACGTCACGGGGCCATCGGAGGGCCGGATCCGGGTCTGGTGGCTCCGGTTTGTGCAAAAGGTGCCTGTCGGTGGACCTCAGCAGGCGTGCGCCGTCAACGGCCGGATCAGGCCGAGTGCGGCGGCCTCCGACATCAGCTCGGTGCGGCCGCCGACGCCCAGACCGTCGTACAGCTTACGGATTCGGCGGTACATGGACCGCTCGGAACAGTAGTGGCGCCGCGCGATCTCGGTCACGGTCATAGATGTACAGAGCAGGCGCACCAGCTCCTTGTCGCTGGGGGACAGGATCGAATGCGCGGATTCCAGACGTTCCCGGTTCTCGCCGTCGTGGGCACCGAGCTCCTCATGCAGTGCGGAGCCGGTGAGCCCACGGCTGTCGGGGGCGCCCGGGATGTCTGGGAGCCAGACGGCGGTGGTGTCGGCGGCGGTCAGGCGGTGCGCCCGGATCTGCGCGCACAATATGTCGATCTGGCTTTCGCCAGGTATAGCGAAGTTGAGCACGAAGTTCGCACCGGAACGGATCGCATAGTACGTGCGCTGTCCCGAGACATCGTTGGTCACGCCTATGAGCATGGACAAGGGGTGCCGCACCCGCACAGCGCGCAGCCCCTCGGCCTGGAACTCGCTGGTGACCGGGATCAGTACCGGCAGATCGAGCGTCCCTCCGGGGGCGGTCAGGTCCTCGTCGTCGACGAACTCGATACTGTCCAGGCCGGAGCGGAGCAGGCTGAGCGGGGTGTGCGGCAAGTCGAAGTGCGCCCTGAGTCCGGAGTGGATCAGGACGCGAAGTTCGGTGGTGTTGGGATCGTGGTCGTGGTGCTGGCGCTGGCGCTGCAAGGCGACTTCCCCCGTGGTGTTCGTCCCCGTAGTCATTCTCGATCATTTACGTGATCAATATTGGTCAATTGAGAGCTATATCGATCACTGCACGGTCGATGCGCGGCCGGTTCGACCGGGTCATCTCCCGGCCCGACAGAGCTTCAGGGACCTGCTGAGCAGCGTGCCGAGGCTCACCTCGGCGCCACCCTTGCCGGATGCGCGCACGGGCTCGATGTCGCGGTAACCGGCCCGCCGGGCCCGGTCGTTGAGCGCGTAGGTGGTGCCGTCGGGAACGGTGAAAACCGCCTGGTCCCCCCGACGGCACTCGGCGGTGCCGTGGTCGACGGTCAGCGGCCAGGCATAGCCGAGGTTCCTCTCGCTCATCGACTGCTTGGTGGAGGTCGGGCTCGGCAGCGGCACGGGGTTCTTGGTCTCGGGTTGGGTGCGACCGCCGCTCCCGCAGGCGGTCAGGGCGAGCAGTGCTATGCCCGCCACGGCCGAGACCATGAGCGCAGCCGCCGGGCGTGGTCGCTGACGAGCGGTGGCCGACTCGGGTAAGGGGTCGGCGTCGGTTGTCGTTGTGGTGGTCGTACACCGGTATGTCGCGGTCATTTGCTTGCTCCCTCACTGTCGTTGTGTGCTGGTGCGGCGGGCCGCTCCGTCGGCGCCGAGCAGGGCGGCGTAACCGTCCTCGAGCGACGGCTCGACCGGACGGGCACCGGCGGGCGGATGGTTCGTGACGATGCGGTACTCGGTTCCCCGGGCGGTGGTCACCGCGTTCACCACCTCGGCGCCGGCCGGTGGTCCGGCGATGGGGTCGACGGCCGGGTACACGTAGGTGCAGCCGACTGCCTGGCTGACGAGGGCGGTGGTGTCGTCGTGAAAGACCAGGCGGCCGGAGGCGAGCACCGCCACCTCGGGGCAGGTCTGGGCGACGTCGTCGAGGATGTGGGTGGACAGGAGGACGGTACGGCCGTGGCCGAGGCCGGCGAGAAGTGTACGAAAGCGCATCCTTTCGTGCGGGTCGAGGCCGGTGGTGGGCTCGTCGACGATCAGGACGGAGGGGTTGCCCATCAGCGCCTGTGCGATGCCGACCCGGCGCTTCATGCCGCCGGAGAATCCGGCCAGCTTCTCGCAGGCCCGCTCTTCCAGACCGACCGCGGCGATTCGGTCGTCGACCTGCCGATGGCGTTCACGTTTGTCGTCGATGCCCTTCAGCACGCCGATGTAGTCGAGGAACTCACGCGTGGTCAGATCGGGGTACAAGGACAGTTCCTGGGGCAGATAGCCCAAGGACCGTTTGGCGGCGGTGGCACCGGCGCTGGTCGACAGATCGTGCCCGGCGACGAGCACGCGTCCCGAAGTGGGGCGCAGCACACCCGTGATGATGCGCAGCAGCGTGGTTTTGCCCGCGCCGTTGGCGCCCAGCAGACCGACGGTGCCGCTCTCGATGTCCAGGTCGACGGCGTCCAGCGCGCGGCGGCCACCCGGGTAAACCTTCGTCAGTTGTTCAGTGGTGATGTTCATGACGTTCCCTGCCCTCTGATGCGGGTGACGAGATGGCCGAGTGCGTAACAAGCCGCGGCCGTGCCGAGTACGAGGGTGACGTTCAGAAGTGCGGTCGCGTCCCCGACCTGGGGGCGCAGCGGTCCGGTGCCCTGCCGGGCCGCCCACACCTTCGGCGCGTGCGCCCAGGCGACCAGCGGGTAGCCGCCGAGGGGGGACAGGACGGTGCCGGTTGCCGTCGGCAGGGGCGAGAACGCCGGCGGAAAGTGGCAGGCCCACAGCCAGACCACGACCGTGACGGCGCGGGCTGCGGCCACCGGCAGCAGTACGCCGAGCAGTCCGGCGAAGGCGGTGACCAGCATAGACGCCGGGAGTATGACCAACACCAGCGAGGCCGCGGCCGAGCTCAGCGGCGACAGGGACCCCTCGGCCGCCGAGACCACCACCGCGTACAGCAGAAAGAGGGCGGTGGCCGGGGCAAGGGCGGTCAGCAGCGGACCGGCCAGTGTCCCGGCGGTCCGCTGCAACGGTCCGGCGGGGGTGGCTGCCAGCAGATCGGGCATGCCGCACTCCTCACGGCGGCGCAGGCGGTCGGCCAGCGCGAGGCCGACACCCAGGGTGTAGAAGGTGTTGACGAGTACGGCGGCCGCGCCGACCCGCGTGGCCGGGTCGCCCTGGCCGGTGACGACCGGAGAGGTCGCGGCCAGCAGCAGGCTCAGCAGGGCCAGGGGCAGGACCGTGCCCCACACCACCTTGCGACGGGCCGCCATGAGGGCCTCGTACCGCAGTGTCCACAGCAGCACGGTCATGTCGCCTCCTCGGCGCCGACGAGTTCTCCGGCGCTGTGGCCGGCTCGGGTTCCCGCTTTCGGCCTTCGGCCCAGGACACTTCCGTCGCGCACCGCACGCCCGCCGGGGGCGAGGTCCCGCAGTGCCAGAGCGATCAGCCAGATCCCCGCCACCAGTGCGGGCACCGCCTGCCCGGCCCCGTCCGGCACCACCCGGTCGACCAGCAGTAGCTTGGCCATGGCGGTCGCGACGACCAGGCCGGTGGCGGGAGCGGCCGACCTGGTCCGCACCGTCACCCACACGGCACCGCCGCTCAGCAGTGCGGTGAACCCGGCCAGCTTCAGAAGCATGGACCAGACATCGAGCTCATGGCCGGTGGCTGCCACCAGCGTCACCAGGGCGAGTGCGGTCACCGCCGTGACTGCGGCGGGCCAGGCGATCCGGCAGGCGACGGTGTGCGGGTAGGGGGTGGGCAGCGACATATGCAGTTCCAGCAGAGCATCGCGCGCCACCACCGCCGCGCAGGCAAGTGCCGCGCCGGTGGGCAGCGCGCAGTCCAGGAGCACCCGGCCGAGCATCATGCCGCCGCCCGGGCCGGCCGCCACCGCCGTGTAGGAGAGCAGCGCCGCCAGCACCGGCAGGACGAAAGCCTGTCTGCCACATCGGCGTCTCTCGTACGTCCACCACGTCGCGGCGGTCAATCTTCCAGCTCCTCCCATTGTTGCCCGGTCGCCCGGTGAGCGCGGGGTGTACCGCCGCCCATGCTCGGCTACGGGGGCGCCGGGCAGGAGCGGCGTACACCTCGTACGTAGCGGCGCGAGCGGCAACGGTTCACACTTCCAATGAGTGAATCGCCAACGCGTGCGATACCGCTCGTACGTGAGGAGGTGCGCCCCACCCCCGCCCTGCTATTGCGGCGGCGTGGCCGGCCCGAACGACCGCATGGCGCTGGCGGCCCAGGCCAGGAGGACCACGGCCAGGACCAATGTCCACGGTGTCGTCGACAGGAGGGCTTTCGTCAGCGAGTCGACGGGGGTGGAGAACACCCCCTCGGGACCGCTCACCACGCCCAGCAGCCACAACGCGCCGCCGGCCGCGACGCCCTGCGCGGGACCGAACCGGACTGCCAGCGCGAGCGCGAGGGAGGCAGCGAGCAGTGACTCACCGAGCCAGCCCGACACCACTGCCCACCACCCGGGCCCGTGCACCAGCGTAGAAGAGGCCATCGCCATCGCCACGTCGGCACAGAGCACCACCGCCAGGCGGGCCAGAAACACCGCTGCGGGCGACACCGGCAGGGTGAAGAGCAGTTCGCGCCTGGGGTCGCGCCGGGGGGATGCCGCCATCAGTGCGCCGAACATCACCAGCAGCACCACCGCCGCGCCGAACAGCCGCACCGCGAACCGCTCCTGTACGGATGTCGACGCCAGCAGTGTCGCCCCGAGGAACCCGACGGCGCTCAACGGCGCCCAGGTGCCCGGCATCAACACACCCTGCCGCACAGCCAGTTGCCATGCCGTCCGCCAGGGGTGGGGCAGGCCGGGGACGCGTTCGGGGCCTTCGGATGTGCCTGGGCCCGCCTCGGGCCGCTTGGCCGCGTCCCGTGGGCCGGCGTCGGCCAAAACGGACCCGAGGAGAGCGTCGAACGAGGGCGGAGAGACGACCGATTCGGCCGCCTCGGTGCGCATCGCCGAGCCGATGTCCTGCCAAGCGCCCATCCGTGTCGAGCAGTCGGAGCAGTTCTCCAGGTGCCGTCTGCGCTCTGGCTCGTCGGGCCCGGGGAACGCAAGACGCGCCAGGATGTCGTCTGCCAAGTGCTCTGTCATCGTCGCCCCGTTCCTTCCAGCCGCGTGGCGGCGAGCATGTTCCCCAGGCGTCTTCGCGCGTGGGACATCCGACTCTTGACGGTGCCCACCGGAATGGCGAGCACGGTGGCCACTTCCGGGTAGGGCAGTTCGTCGACCAGTACCAGCGCGAGAACCTCGCGCAAATGTCCGGGAAGGGCGCGTACCGCGGCCTGTACCTCGGTGCGCTCGGCCTGCCTCACGATCTGGTCCTCCACGCTGGGTGCGGGGTCCGGGACATCCTGGGCCTCGGACAGATCCGCTGGTTGCGGCCGTGACTTGCGGAGCTGGTTGTGAGCCTGGCGTCTGGCCACGCCCATGAGCCACCCCCGCGCGGAGGACTCACCTCGGAAGCCGTCCGCGGAGCGCCATACGGCCAGCCAGGCCTCCTGCAGGATCTCCTCGGACACTCCCTGGTCCGAGGTGAGTCTTCGGATGAACCGGAGCATGGCGGCAGCATGCCTTTCGTAGAGGACACGCAGGGCAGCCTGGTCGCCGCGGGCGACGGCGCTGAGGAGAGCTTCGTCCGAGCACACATCATGTACGTATCCCGAAATCCCTGATCGGTTCACCGAGCACGGACAGACGTGATCAATTCCGGCCGGAATGCGCTGCGCACGCACGGTGACGCCTACTGCCTGTCACGGAACTGCCAACGCTGCCAAGCCCGATCAAGCCCGTTGATTGGTCGCGAAGGATCGTGATTGCGTAATCCACGGATCGCGACCCACGAACATCCGTTCGGTTCCTGCAGAGGAGTCACCATGGGAATCAAGGCATCTAGCCTGTCGCAGAACGACTCGAACCTGTTCGACCTCGACCTCGAGATCGGCGTGGAGAAGTCCGTTGCCGGCCCCGCCATCACGAGCGTCTCGTGGTGCACCCCGGGCTGCACCAGCGAGGGCGGCGGCTCCGGCTGCAGCCACTGCTGCTGACGTTCTGCGTCCAGCACGACACATCGCCGTGGGGGCGGGAGGACGTCCGCCCGGCCCCACCGGCCGTTCCCGGGAACACAGCGACAAGGACGAAGAAGGGGACACCCGTGGGGGAACCGTCACAGGAGACACCGTTCGAGGCGAAGGACGTCTTCCTGCACCGAGCGCCGCTGGCAACGGGCGGACCCGGTCTGCTTCTCCCGGCTGCGGGCCCCCGGGATCTGGGAGCCTGCGCCGAACTCCTTGCCTCCGTCCCCTCGGACGACGTGCTGAGCGAGGCGCTCGACCTCGCCTCCCCCAGCCTCAGCGCCATGGTCCGCCGCGTCGCCGAGCACGGCGCCGCCGGCACCAAGGCGGGGCAGTTGCGCCGCGCCGCGCTCGCCGTTCTGCGCTACGACATCAGGATGCGCACCCGCCCCACCCCCTTCGGACTGTTCGCGGGCGTGGCGACCGGCCGTTTCGACTCGGCCGCCAAGGCGGAGAGGGGCAGCGCACACCGCACCCGCACCCACGTCGACATGCAGTGGCTCACCAGGGTCGGACATCGCCTGGAGAGTGACCCGGCCGTGTTGTCCGCGCTCGCCGTCCAGGCTCACCAGGCCCTGGTCCTGCGCGGGGGCCGGCTGGTCCTCGCCTCGTCCTCCACGCAAGGCGTACGCCTCAGCGAGAGCGGCGAGGCCCGTTCCACGGTGTCGGTGCGCAGGACGCCCGTCGTCGAGCGTGCCCTGGCCGAGTCCGTGGCCCCGCTTCCGTACGAAGAACTCGTCCAGCGTACCGCCGAGGCCTTCCCCGGGGCCCCTGTCGAGCGGATCCGGGGGCTGCTCGCCGAGTTGGTGAAGCAGGAGATCCTCATCACCGGGCTGCGCCCGCCGCTGGACGGCGGCGATCCGCTGCACCACGTCCTCGGACTCCTTGAGCAGGTGACCAGCCCCTCGGAGGAGACCCGCCGGACACACGAGGTGCTGCTGGCCGTGGAGCACGCGCGGCAGACGTACGACGCCCGTCCGGTGGGCGAGGGCCGCGAACATCTGGGCCAACTGCTCAAGACGGCACGGTCGGTGGAGCCCGACGACACGCCCCTGCACATCGACACCCGGATCGACACTTCCCTGCACCTGCCGTATGCGGTGCGAAAGGTGGTCGAGGAGGCCACCGGTGTGATGTGGCGCCTGTCCCGGCCCAAACTGGGCCTGTTCGCCCTGCGTGACTACCATCGCCGTTTTCTCGACGTCTACGGGGCCGACCGGCTGGTGCCAGTTCTGGAGCTGCTGGACGAGTCGACAGGACTGGGCGCCCCCGCGGGCTACGGCTGGCCCAACAGCGAGGCGGCGGCCATCCCCCCGGAAGAATTCCGCACGGCTCGACGGGACCGTGCCATGGCCCGGCTGACGGCCGAGGCGCAGCGCGCCGGGCTGCGCGAGTTCGTGCTCGGCGACGCCGACCTCGACGAGCTGTGCCACGACACCGCCGACCGTGCGGACCTGCCCAACTCCTGCGAGGTGACGGTGCAGGTTGTCGCCCCCTCGGTGGAGGCCATGGACGACGGCGACTTCCGTGTGTTCCTCTCCCCGTCACCGGGCTCGCACCGGGCCGGCTCGACCTTCGCCCGGTTCGCCGACCAAGACCCCCGCTGGCGGGCCGAGTTCGCGGCGCTGCACCGGGAGAACCCTGTGCACATCGAGGGCGCCGTCCCCGTCGATCTGGCGTTCAGGACACGTTCGGGACGCGCCGCCAACCTCGCCCACACCACCCCTGCCACCGGTCGCCGCATCAGCGTCGGCGTGCCGGATGTCCCCGGCGTGGAGGAGCTGCGCCTGAGCGACATAGGCATCGGCGCGACACTGGACCGGCTGACCGCCGTCCATGTGCCCACCGGCCGGGAGATCGTGCCGGTACTCGGGAACATGGTCAGCGCGCCCGCACAGGCGCCCAACGCAGTGCGGCTGCTGTGGGAGATCGGTCTCGAGGGTCAGCGACTGTGGGAGCCCTGGAACTGGGGGCCGCTCGCCGACGCACCGTTCGTACCGCGAGTGCGCTACGGGCGGTTCGTCCTCGCCCCCGCCGTCTGGCGGCTGGACGTGATCCGTGCACAGGCGGAGGAACTGCGCGCGGGCAACGCCAACCGGGCCGACTGGGAGCGCGCGCTGGCCGACTGGCGGGCCACCTGGGACGTACCCTGCCGGATTCTCGCCGTCACCACCGACCAGCGGCTGCTGCTCGACCTCGACGACGACTGGCACCGCGAACTGCTGCTCGACCAAGTGCTGCGTCACTCCGACCTGATCGCCCAGGAGATCCCGGGCGAGTACGAGGACTGGCTGGACAGCCCGCTGGCCGGCCACACCTTCGAGTTGGTCGTCCCCATGACCCGGCGCCGGGGGACCGCCACGCCGCGCCGCTCGTACACAGGGCACCGCCAGACCCGGCGTCTCGTGCACGGCCTCGGCGGTGAGTGGCTCTATCTCAAACTCCACGGCTCCGCCCGCACCCAGGACGACCTGCTGCGCGATCACGTTCCCCACCTGGTCGAGCTGGCAGGCCGGAAGGGCGCCGACGGCTGGTTCTTCATCCGCTACACCGACGAGGGCGGACACCATCTGCGGCTGCGCCTGCACGGCGCACGTCCCGAAGAGCTGTGGGGCTCCGTCGCCCCCGCGGTCGGCGCGGTGTTCCAGCAGTGGCAGGACGAAGGGCTGCTGCGCAGCCACTCGCTCGCCCAGTACGACCCGGAAACCGAGCGCTATGGCGGCCCCGCGGCCGAGCGACTGGCCGAGGCGGTCTTCCGGTACGACAGCGAGGCCGCGATCGAACTGCTGCGGCTGGCCAAGGACCCCTCGAACGACTACGGCGTCGACGACCTGGCCGTCGTGTCCTGTGCCGCCCTGGCACACGCCTTCGGGCCGCCCTCACCGGACAACCCGAGGGTCACCGAGGACTGCGGTGACGACGGCGCCGCGGCCTGGCTCTCCATGACCGGAGCCCGCCGCGATCTGCCTGCCGCGTTCCGCGCCCGGTCGGCCCATTGGCGCGGCATCGTCGACCCCTTCGGCGGCTGGCCCGCGTTCTCCGCGGAACCGGCAGGTGCCCGGGCCCTTGCCGCACTCCGCCAACGGGACGAGGCGGTGCGGCAACTGGCCGCCTTCGTGAAGACGTCCGGCGACACGCCGGAAGGCCGGGTGGTCGGCAGCCTTCTGCACATGATCTGCAATCGCCTCTTCGGCGGCGAGGGCTCCCGGGAGCTGACGGTGCTGGGCATCGCCCGGGGTGCGGTACAGGACAACCTCAACCGCCGGAGGCATCAGTCGTGAACGCCAACACCACCTCGCGTGCCCGGGAAGCCGTCGCCCTCGTGGCCGAACGGCTCGCCGACCCCGAGCACGTCGCCGCCGTCGCCTCCCGCGACGACAATCGTGACCCCATCTACGACTCCGTGATGTGGGGGCCGCTGACCCTCGCCAACGGTCTCCCCGGCACGGCCCTCCTGTACGGCGAACTGGCCCGCACAGACGACGCCTGGCGCCCGGTCGCCCACCGTCACCTCGCCGCCGCCGGGCAGGTGATGAACTCGGCTCCCAGCCGCGGTCTGTTCTCCGGACCGGCCGCGCTGCTCGCCGCCGCACAGACGTGCGCCGGCCCCGACGGCCACTACGGCTCGTTGCGCCGAAAGCTGGCATCCTGGGTCGCCGAGGACCAGACCGAACGGCTGAGCGTCTTCCGCGCCCGTGCCGAGGACGGTGGCGTCGGTGTCGACTGGGCGGCCTACGACCTGATCAACGGCATTTCGGGGACGACCCGTCTCCTCCTCGACTCGGCGGCCGACCCCGCCGAGACCGGCTTCGACGTCGAGTCCGCCCTCACCGCCTCCCTGCACCATCTCGTCGGCATCACCGCACCGGTACAGGTCGACGGTTACGAGGTCCCGGGCTGGTGGGTGCCGGTCGAACTCCAACTCAGCGAGCGGGACCGGGCCATGTATCCGCGCGGGGACCTCAACCTGGGCATGGCGCACGGCATCACCGGGCCGCTCGCGGTCCTCTGCACGGCGCACGAGGCCGGGCACGACGTCACGGGCCTGGCCGACGCCGTACACCGCATCGCCGACTGGCTGCTGAGCTGGACACTGCACGACGACGCGGGACCCTACTGGCCCGCCCGCGCCGGCCTGGAGCACGAACTGGCTCCACGGCGTCCGCAGGACCTGTTCACCCGTACTGCCTGGTGCTACGGAACGCCCGGGGTCGCCGCCGCGCTGCTCCGTGCGGGACAGGTCATGGGCCGGCCGGACTGGTCCGCCGCCGCCGTCGAGGCGCTGCGTTCCGCACTGCGGCGGGACGAATCGCTGTGGGCCATCGAAGGCGCCACTGTCTGCCACGGCTACGCCGGCCTCCTGCGGGTCGTGACCCGGGTCGCGCATGTGGTCGACGACCCCGAACTGGAGGCCGGTCGGGAGCGACTCACCGACCGGGTGCTGGCCTGCGCCGACGAGGAGGCCCCTTTCGGCTTCCGCCACCTCATGCGCTTCGCGGCCGCTGCTCGCGCACCGATCCCGCACCGGGCCGTGGACACGGCGGGCATGCTCGAAGGCGCCGCGGGCGTGGCGCTCTCGCTCCTGCCGGTCGATGACGGTCCTCGGCCGTGGGACCGCACGCTGGGCCTGGTGTGACCGAGTCCCAGGAGAAGGGAACGCACATGTCCGAGACACCGGCCTTCGAGATGACCGACCTCGTCGTGCGCTACGGCAAGGTGACCGCCGTCCAGGGCGTGTCCATCAGTTCCGCACCAAGCCGTATCACCGCGTTGCTGGGTCCCAACGGCGCCGGCAAATCCAGCCTGCTCGGGGTGCTGTCGACAGCCGCGAAGCCCGACGGGGGCACGGTCCGGATCTTCGGCCACGACGTACGGCAGGCGCCCATGGCCGCACGTCGGCGTCTCGGACTGGTCTTCCAGGAACGGACCCTGGACAAGGAACTCTCCGTCGAGCGCAATCTGTGGTTCCACGCCAGGCTGTTCGGCATGAAGCGGGAGGACGCCCGGGACCGGATCGGCCTGATGCTCGACCTCTTCGGCCTCGCCGAGCGCCGCCGCCAGCCCATCGAAGAGCTGTCCGGCGGACTCGCCCGACGCGTGGAGATCGCGCGTGCCCTGCTGCACCGTCCCGGGCTGATCATTCTCGACGAGCCCACCAACGGTCTGGACCCCAGTGCGCGCGCCGGCGTCTGGGAAGACCTGCTGCGGCTGCGCGACGAACTGGGCGTCACAGTCCTGTACGCGACCCACTACATGGATGAGGCCGAATACGCCGACGAGATCGTCATCCTCCGGCAGGGCCGGGTCGTCCGCCAGGGAAGCGTCGATCAGCTCAAGAGCAGCCTGGACTCCTCTCGCATCGTGGTGACCTGCGCGGACGACGAGGTCGCCGTCCGCCAGTTGCGCGCGGTGGGCTTCGAACCGCTCGTCGAGCCGGACGGGGTCGCGGTGCACTGCCCGGACCCCGAGGCCCGGATCGCGGAAGTGGTGCGTGCCCTGGACGTCAAGGGCCTGACCGTCTCCGTGCGCCATCCGTCCATGAACGACGTCTACCTGGCGGCTGCCGGGCAGGACAGGCCGTACCAGCAACGGGAGAGTGTGAGCACGCCATGACCGCAACCACCGCTGTCGCCCCGTCCCTCGCCGCGGGCGACGGACGGCTGAGGGTGGCCCTGCGCGCCATCGGCGTCATCGCCCACCGCGATCTGCTGCGGCAGACCAAACGCCCCGGGGTCCTGTTCAGCCAGGCCGTGCAGATCCTCTTCTTCGTCCTGGTCTACGCGGTGGGCTTCGACGGGATGATCGATTCCGTCGGCTCGGTGTCGTTCAGCGCGTACGTCTATCCCGGGATCATCGCCATTCAGGTGGTCTCGATCGGAGTCGCTTCCGGCCAGACCTACGCCTGGGACCGCGAATACGGCGTACTCCGCGAACTCCTCGTCGCCCCGGTACCGAGGATCTGCCTGCCGCTGGGCAAGGTTGCCGCCGGCGCGGGCATGGTCACCGTACAGAGCGTGGTGATGCTCGCCTTCTCCCCTCTGGTCGGCGTCGAACTGACGCCGGGCAGATTCCTCGCTTCGGTGGGCTGCTACGGCCTCGCCGCCGTCGTCTTCAGCGTCATCGGCCTCTGCCTGGCCACCGTCATCAAACGAGTGCAGACTCTCCAGGCCACCGTTCAACTGGCCATGTTCCCGATGCTGTTCCTGTCCGGCTCCGTATTCAGCGCCCAGGACGCTCCCGACTGGCTGGGCTGGATCATGCACCTCAACCCCATGACGTACGCGGTCGACCTGGCCCGCCAGGTCCTGCTGGGCGGCGGAGGCCTGCTCCCCTGGTGGACGGACCTCGGCGCGATGAGCGCCATCCTGCTGCTGGTTCTCGCGGTACTGCGGCTACGGAGCGGGCGATGAGCACCCCGGCCGACGCCGACTCCTGGGCCCCGCTTCCCCTGCACGTCCGGGCGGCTGGGTCGGCGTTGGACGACGACGCGGCGGCCCGGCAGGTGCTGACGGGTGCGCTGCAATGGCTCGAAGCGCACGTGGAATGGTTCGCACCGGGGCGCTGGGAGGAGTTCCTGCCCCGCCGTCCCTTCCGGCCCGGGCCGTTGCTGGAACTCCTCGGCCTGCTCCGGATACTGGAGCGGGCGGGCGTCCTGTCCACAAGCGCGCCGCTCGCGAGGCACGCGCTCGATCTCGCCCAGAAGACCGCCGACGAGCCGGACTTCGGGCACGGGCTGCGCCGCGCCGACGAATTCTTCCCCTACCACCTCAACTTCATCGGGCTGCTCGAACTCCTCGGCCGTCCTCGGGCGGCCCTGCGTGCCGACTGCCAGGCACTGCTCGCAGCGGACGCCGGCGGCCACAGCCGCGCCTACAAACCCGCGCTCAACAGGATCGAACTGCGCTACTTCGCCGACCGCGGGCACTTCACGGCTCCGTCGCGACTGCCCGACCTCGGCACGCTCCACCGCCAGAGCATCGCCGCCCTGGACCCTGACGTCCTTCGGCTCACCGAGAGCGAGACGTACGCCTTCACCCATGTCCTGTTCTACACAACGGACTTCGGCCACCATCTCGACCTGCTCGGGGGCGGTGGGTCGGAGACCCGGCTGCGCGAGACCGTACGGGTCCTGCTCGGCTCCCACCTCGCCCGCGGCAGCCTCGACCTCCTCGCCGAACTGCTGCTGTGCGAAACGGCCCTGGGTGGCGGTTACGGCCCTGGTTCGCTGACGAACCAGGCGTGGAACGTGCTGGCCCGCGCGCAACGACCGGACGGCGCCCTGCCCAGCCCCGTGCACCGCCCCGAGGTCCTGGCGGGCCTCGACGGCGACAAGGCCACGGCCTACCTCTTCGGCACCTGCTATCACACGACCCAGGCAGCTGCCCTCGCCGCCGTCGCTCGCCTGCATGCCGCCGCGGCAGAAGTCCGTACCCCGCACCGCACCGCACACCCGCTGCCCTGCGCCGATCCCGAGGAAATCCGCCACTGGGCACGGCAGGTGACCACAGCAGCCGCCACCGCCACAACCGAGGCGCGTGCAGCATGGAGCGCCCACCTGGACCCGCTGCTCGCGCTCACCGTCCGGCAACGCGACCGGGCCGTCCTGACGGACCTCCTGCACGCGGCCGAACACCTCGGTCAGGGCAACCACCCACTGGTCCGCTCCGCGGCGACACTTCTCGGCCTGTGGCAGACACACCCCTGACATCGGGCTTCACCTGCACCACGCGACCCGGCGACCGATGCGTGGAGCGCCTCCCGCGAGCGTGGCCTCCCGGGTGGGACCTGAGTACTCCGGTGGCCGGCGAGGCCGCCACGCCGTGCCGCGGGGGTGCGGGGCGACCAGGCGTCAGTTGCGCCGTGTGGGCTCCGACGCGGACAGGGTGAAGCCCGGTTCGATCGCCGTAGTGGTCGGCATCCTCCTGATGGAGGTCCGGGTGCTGTGGCCACGCCTGATTCGGCTGGGACGATACTCTGCTTCGTAACGCTCGTTGGACGCTCCAGGCCGCCGAACAGCGGTTTTGGGCTGCCGCATACCTGCGTTGACCTGCGGTTATGGCGGATCCCGTTTCATGCCACATCTTTCCGATGACGCATCACGTGGAGTGCGTGGCGATTCTGGAGCCTGCGGCGAAGGGCGCCTGAACTGTGGCCAGGGACGCGGCCGCTTCAGGATCGTGAGCCGGGGGTTGCGCTATCGGTGTTCGCCGTTGGGGAGGGAGTGACGCAGGCTCACTGGTCGGTTGAGAAGCGCTTCGGTTCCGCCAGTACCGAGCGGGCGCCCTCGATGTCGGCCAGTCGCGCGGACAAGCTGGCCACGGCCAGCCGTTGGGGGAGCGCTGCCGAGAACTTCAGGCCGCGTACGGCGCGCTGGTCGACATCGGGCAGGACAAGTGACGGCGTGGCCTGTACGGCGTCCAGCGCGGCGCGCCACATGTCCGGGCTCAGAAGCTCAGTCTGCCTCGCGCCATCTCCGGCGCCTTCGCGAGCGTCTTCTCGCTGACCTCGATCGCTTCAGGCCGGCGTTACGCGATCAAATGCTTCACCCGCCACGTCCCGGACCAGGAACGCCGCTACCAGGCCATCAGCGCTCGACTCGGGCGGCTGGATCCGGCCGAACTCTCCCAACCGTGGAATCTGGGCTTCGAGTACCTGCCCGACGCCATCAGTGTCCGGCAGGATCGCTATCCGGTCCTGAAGATGGAGTGGACCGAGGCCGTCACCCTGTCCTCCTGGCTCGACGACAACCACGCCCACCCGTTCGCCGTCGACCGTCTCGCCGACCGGTTCGAGGCACTGACCCGTGACCTGGCGGCCCACGAGATAGCCCACGGTGACCTCCAGCACGGCAACCTGCTCGTTGCAAGCGACGACACGTTGCGCCTGGTCGACTACGACGGCATGTACGTCCCCGCGCTGGCCGGCATGGGCGGCACCGAGCGAGGGCACCGCAACTACCAGTCACCCATGCGAGGAAATGATGACTTCGGGGCGGCGCTGGACCGGTTCTCCGCCTGGGTCATCTTCCTGTCGCTCAAGGCGATCGCCTCCGACCCCGCCCTGTGGAATCGGCTCCATGAGCCGAGTGGTGAGTTCCTGCTGCTCACCGAGGACGACTTCAAGAGCCCGGGGGGATCCACGAGGCTGCAGACGTTGCTGTCCCATCCCGACCGAACGGTGAGTGGCCTCGCCGACCAGGTGCGGTCCCTGGCCTACCAGCCGTTGGACGTGCTGCCTCCGCTCGCGCAAGCGGTCCCCGGGCAACGGACCGCCGCTACGACGACCTCGACGGTCTCGGCCAGTGGCACCGCCGCTCCCTCTGGTACGGGCGGACTGCCCGGATGGATGGCAGGGCACGTTTCTCCGCAGGTCACGCCGCCGCCGGTCGCGCCCTCGGTCACTTCGCCGGACGGTTTCCGTACCCGGACGCCGCTGGATGTCGTTACGGCCGTGCTCCGGCCACTCATGCTGGCCGCGACCGCCTTGATGGTCGTCACTGGGTTCTCTGCGCCGGCGATCGGGCCGGGCGTGCCCCTCGTCGCCGCCGTAGCGCTCACCGTCTTCGCCAGGAGCCGCCGTCAGGAGCGAGCGCAGTCACGCGCCGTCCTCGCCAACCTGACGAAGGAACTGGCCCAGCTCGATGACCCGGTCAAAGAAGCCGAGAAGCTGCGCAAGGACCGGGCGAAGTTCGACGCGGCGGAGAAGGAGCGGGCCGCCGCCTACCCACGAGCCCAGGGCAAGCTCACAGCCCAGTACCACGCCGAGCTCAAGGACGCCGAGAACGGCAAGGTCCGCAAGCAGCGCGACATAGACAAGAAGATCGACGGACTTGCGGAGGAACTCCGTAAGGCACTGGCCAAGGCGCTCGCCGACAAGCAGTCGGCATACGTCCGGGAACAACTCGGTCGACGGCTGATCGCCCAGTCCCCGCCCAACGGCATCGGGGCGATCCTCACCGCTCGTCTGGCGGCGGCGGGCATCCGGACGGCAGCTGACTTCAGGGGCTACCGGTCCGTGCAGAACACCCACTGCAACAGCACCGGCGCCGTGCTCGTGCTGAGCAGCGGCCGCGCCGTCGACGTCCACGGCATCGGCGAGGCCAAAGCCATCGCCCTCGATGCCTGGCGCAGACACCTGGTCGTCTCCGCCGAGGCCCGGCAGCCGACCGCCCTCAGCGCGTCGGAGCGGCAGTCGGTCGAACAGGACGTCGCCCGACGCCGTACCCGGCTCGCCGCCCAGCGCCAGGCTCTGGAGTCCGAGACCGACGCGTTGCGAGTGAGGGCGCGGAAGCGGATGGAGGACGGCCAGGAGCGGCTCACCCGAGAGAACACTCTTGCGGGCGACCATGCCCGACAGCAGCGGCAGGAATTCAGCCGGCGCACGGTCGCGCTCCAGCAGAACAGCTCACTCCACGGGGCGCTGAGCGCCTCTGTCGAAGCCGTCAAGCTCCGGCAGCGCGGGCTGTCGTACGCGTGTTACGTGCGGTTCCTCTATGCCGGTCGCTGACCCGGACACAGCCCTCCCTGACGACGCGCGCGGTGTCCGCCGGCCGGCGCCGCGGCACCGCATGCGGGGCCGCGGGCCCGGCGTAACGTCGTAGACGTGGACCACTCCGCGGACAGCCTGCTGTCCCCTGCCGCGCACGAGCTCAGCCTCAAGGCGGGCCCGCTGACCCAGGACGTGGAGGAGGTTCTGCGGCGGGACCTGCCCGAGCTGTGGGAGGACCCGGACGTCATGGCGTCGCAGAACATCGCCGACCACGTCGCCGGCGTGCTCTTCGGCCTGGAGCACGGCATCGGCGCGGGCGGCATCGAGCCGCCGGAGGCCGACGCCGAGCGGGCGCGCCGGCTGGCCCGGCACGGGAAGTCGGTCAGCGTCACGCTGCGGGCCTTTCACCTGGGGCAGGGAGCCATCGTCGACCGCCTGCTGGAGGAGCTGCCCCGGCTGACGGACGATCCCGAGCTGGTCAGCGCGGCGGCGCGCAGGCTGCTCGCGACGGCGACCGAGTACGTGGACCGCGCCTCCGAGCGGGGCGTCCTCGCGTTCCAGGAGGAGCGGGACCGCAGACTGCGGTGGCGGCAGTCGATGGTGAACAAGGCGAGCATGCGCATCGGGACCACCCTGGACATCGCCCGCACCGCCGAGGAGCTGGCGGACCTCGCCGCCGAGGAGTTCGCCGACCTGGTCACCGTCGACCTGCTCGACTCCCTGCTCCATGGACCCGACGTCCCGGAGCGGGACGTGCCGGAGCTGCGGCGGACCGCCCAGCGGCCGGCGGCCGGGGACGGCACGGAACCCGCGATCGCCCCGCAGCAGCTCCACACCTACCCGCCCGGATCACCCCCGGAACGCGCGCTGGGCACCGGGCGCCCCTCCCGGCACGACCTCGACACCTCCCGCCTCCCGGACCGCCCGGCGGACGCCGGTCCCGGCCACTCCAGCCTGGTGGTACCCCTGCTCGCCCGGGGCACCACGCTCGGTGTCGCCCAGTTCGTCCGGCACCGCGGCCGCCAGCCCTTCGACGACTCGGATCTGCTGTTCGCACAGGACCTCGCCGCCAGGGCGGCGGTGGCCGTCGACAACGCCCTGCGCTACACGCAGGTGCGCACCACCGCACTCGCCCTGCAGCACAGCCTGCTGCCGCGGTGCACGCCGGAGCAGTCCGCCGTCGAGGTCGCCTTCCGCTATCTGCCGGCAGGCGCCGAGCACGGCGTGGGCGGCGACTGGTACGACGTCATCCCGTTGTCCGGCGCCCGGGTCGCCCTGGTGGTGGGTGACGTGGTCGGCCACGGAATCCGGGCCGCCGCCACCATGGGCCGGCTGCGGACCGCCGTACGCACCCTGGCCGACATCGACCTGCCGCCCGACGAACTGCTCACGCACCTGGACGACGTCGTCATCCGGCTGTCCGCCGAAGCCCTGGCCGACCCGGACGCGGAGGACGCCGGTGACATCGGCGCCACCTGCCTGTACGCCGTCTACGACCCCGTCGCCCGCTGCTGCACCCTCGCCCGCGCCGGACACGTACTGCCCGCGCTGGTGACCCCGGACGGCGCCGTCGACCTCCTCGACCTGCCGCCCGGTCCGCCGCTGGGCCTGGGCGGTCTGCCCTTCGAGGCGGTGGAGCTCGAACTGCCCGAGGGCAGCGTCCTCGCCCTCTACACCAACGGCCTGCTCGAAGCCCGGAACCACGACGTCGAGACCGGCATCACCAGGCTGCGCGATGCCCTCGCCCGGTCCGCGGACTCCCTGGAGGCCGCCTGCGACACGGTGCTCGACGCACTGCTGCCGGCCCGCCCGGACGACGACGTCGCGCTGCTCCTGGCCCGCACCAACGGTCTAGGAGGCCGCCAGGTCGCCACCTGGGAGCTGGTGGCGGATCCGGCCGCCGTCTCCCGGGCCCGGTCCGACGTCACCCGGCAGCTGACCGCCTGGGGCCTCGAAGACCTGGACTTCGTGGCCGGACTGGTGGTCAGCGAGGTGGTCACCAACGCCGTCCGCTACGGCCGGCCGCCCATCCGGCTGCGCCTGATCCACGGCCGCACCCTGATGTGCGAGGTGTCCGACGACAGCAGCACCACCCCGCATCTGCGCCGGGCCCGGGTCTACGACGAGGGCGGCCGCGGCCTGCTCCTGGTGGCCCAGCTCGCCGCGCGCTGGGGAACGCGCCACGCCCGCCACGGCAAGACGGTCTGGGCCGAGCTGGACGAATCCGCCAGGTCACCGGCACCGGTCTGCGGATAACCCCGGGACGGTGACTCCGAAGACCGGGGCACGGTCTTCGGAGTCAGGGAACGGCTACCGGGACGCCGGGGTGCGCGGGAGCGCTCCGGGCAGCCGGGGAGCCGGGCCGGTCACGCCGGTCTGCCGGTCCGTCCGCCGCGCTCCTGCGCCTCGTCCTTCCGGTCGGCGCCGACGCCGAGCGTCGGCTGGTAGCCGCTCGCGGCGATCCTGGCCACCAGCTCGGCGAGGTACGCGCAGGCGCGCGCGATCTCCTTCTGGGACTGGTTGCGCTCGCTGACGGCCGCCGCGACGAGCAGGGCGGTCAGCGAGGAGGCGCCGTTGAACGCCTGCAGGGTGATCATGTCGGTGAGCAGGTCGTGCCCGAGGAACGGGCCCGATCCGCGGGTGGCGGCGATGATCGCGAAGGTCGACACGGCCAGGGCGCAGGGCGCGGCCCCCGCCAGCTGGAACCGGAAGGCCGCCCAGATCAGCAGCGGGAAGCCCAGGAACATCAGGGGCGTGCCGCGGGTCTCGACGAACCCGACGCAGGCGGTGGCCGCGAGCAGCAGCAGCCCCTCCAGCCACCGGTACGCCGGAACCTGCCTCGGCCGGCGCAGGGTGCGGAGCACCAGCAGGACCGGCGTCACCACCAGGACGCCCATCGCGTCGCCGGTCCACCAGACCGACCAGGTCGGCCAGAACTTGCCGGTGCTCAGCGCACCGGAGAGGGCGAGGGTCCCGGTGCCGACCGTCGCGCTGACCAGCATCCCGGCGAAGGCGCCGAGAAAGATCAGCGCGAGCGCGTCCCGCAGGCGGTCCAGTTCGACACGGAAACCGGCGCGGCGGAGCAGGGCGTACGAGCAGACGGGCGCGAGGGTGTTTCCCGCCACGATGCCGAGCACGGCCAGGACCGACGGCCCGAGGGAGACGTTGGCCAGGAGCGCGCCGAGCGCGATCCCGGGCCAGACCCGCGGGCCGCGCACCAGGAGGCTCGCGAGGGCGATACCGGTCGGCGGCCACAGCGGGGTGACCTGGCCGCGCACCAGCTGCTGGATGAGTCCCAGCTCGGCCGAGCCGTAGTACAGCGCGGCAACCACGCATATCTCCAGGGCGGCCACACCACCGTGCCGGAGCCGTTCTCGCCGCGCGACAGTCATCGGCGACCTCCGCATCGCCATCGCCCCGGAATCCATCATCCGCTCGATCCCCGCGATCCTCCACGGCACCGCCGGACCGACGGCCCGGCGAGGAGGCGAGGTCAGGCGCGCGGGGTGCGCAGGGCGAGGACGGCCATGTCGTCGTGACCGTCGCTGGGGTGGTGATCGGCCAGCGCCTGAACGAAGTCCTGCAGGGGAAGCGCCGCGTAGGCGGCGGCGAGACCGGTGAGTTCGTCGAGGCTCTCGTCGATGGCCCGGGCGGGATGTTCGATCAGCCCGTCCGTGAAGAAGACCACGGTGGCGCCCGGGGGCACGAACCGGGAGTGGTCGGGGCGGGGCTGCTCGGAGTCGACACCGAGCGGCAGCCCGGGCTCGGCGAAGAGGTACTCGGCCCGGCGTCCGGGGGCGAGCAGCAGGGGCGGGACATGGCCCGCGGTGCTCCAGTGCAGGCGCCAGCCCGTGCCGGCCGGCTCGATGCGCGCCAGCGTGGTGGTGGTGACGGGGTTGTTCGTGATGGCCTGCAGGGTGCGGTCGAGCTGGGCGAGGATCGCGCCGGGCGTGCTGCCCCGTTCGTACAGCAGGGCGCGCAGCATGTTGCGGGTGGAGGCCATGGCGGCCGCGGCCCGCAGATCGTGTCCGACCACGTCGCCGATGACGACCGCCACGACGCTGCCGGGCAGCGGTACGGCGTCGTACCAGTCGCCGCCGAGCTGACTGGGCTCGGCCGCGGGCCGGTAGATGGCGGCCGCGGTGAAGGGCCGCAGGTCGGGCAGGGTCGGCAGCAGGAGCCGCTGGAACTGCTCGGCTCCGACGCGTACCCGTTCGAACAGGCGGACGTTCTCGATCGCGATGCCGGCGGCTCCGGCCAGGGCGACGACGACGTTCTCGTCGTGGATGTCGAAGGGCCGCCCGTCATGCCGTTCCGAGAGGTAGAGGTCGCCGTAGATCTCCCCGCGGACGGTGACGGCGACGCCGAGCAGGCTGCGCAGGTGAGGGTGGCCGGGCGGGAACCCCACGGACGACGGATGGGCGAAGATGCTCTCCACCCGCAGAGGCTCGGGGTGGTGGATCAGATGTCCGAGGACGCCCAGACCGCGGGGGAAGCCGGTCCCGGCCAGATCCGCGTGTTCCTGCTCGGACAGACCGGCGACGACGAACTGCTCCAGGTGGTTTCCGGCCTCGTCGAGTACGCCGAGGGCCCCGTAGCGGGCGCCGACCAGGTCCATCGCGGTGGTCACGATCCGGTGCAGCACCCCGGGCAGCTCGACCTCCCGGCTGATGGCCACCACCGCGTCCAGCAGGCCCTGGAGCCGGTCCATGGCGTCCAGCAGCGACCGCGTCTGCTCGTTGATCCGGCCCAGTTCGGCGCGCAGACGTTCGTGCAGTTCGGGAGCGTACGGCGGCCTGGATGACGCCCCTTCGCCGGTTCCTGCCATCATCGGCGCCCCACGGCCGCAGGCCCGGTCCCGGTCACCCTCGGCAGGCAGTCCGCTCGCACGCTTGAGCGGTGCATTTCGCCTCCTGCGACCCTGAGTCATCGCGCCGGGGCGTGGCACGGTGAGTCGGGCCGACGGTTGTCACTCAAGAATCAGCATGACACGCCGGCTCCCGCCCGCACGCGAAGAACCGCAGGTCGTCTCGGCGAGGCCACCGCACCGGCCGAGCCGCGCCACCGCCCATGCGGGCAGCAGCAGCCTCGTGGAGGGCCGGCCGGGTGTCGGCGCCGGCGTTCGCTCAGGAAGGCGTCCGCCGATGCTCCGACGCCATGGCCGACAGCGCCTGGACGCCACGGCGGACCACGCGGCCGAAGACGTCCGGGTCGGTGAGCGACAGCAGGTGGGGGCCGGGCACGTGGACGAGCCGGACCGGAGTGCCCGCCTCGCGGATCCGGCGCAGGAACCGGCGTTCCTGGACACGGAACAGCGGGTCGCCGAGCCCGTTGGCCAGGACGACCGGTGTCGTGACCCGCGCGGCCAGGTCCAGCGAGTCCCAGCGGGCGACCTCGGCGAGGACCTCGGGGAAGGCGTGCCGGGAGATGCCACCGGCCGTGATCCCGCGGAAGCTCTCCTCCGGCAGCCTCGCCCGCAGCGCCCACTCGTTCAGCAGGTGGGCCCGGTCCTCGCCGAGCAGACGCTGGAGCAGGGCCGCGCCACGGTGGGGCAGGAGCAGCGGCCCGTCGGGCCTGAGGGTGCAGCCGTGGCACAGCAGCCCCGTGGCACCGCCCGTGCCCAGCGCGCCGTAGGCGAGGGTCGTGATGCCGCCGAGCGAGGTGCCGGCGACCACGGGCCTGCGCCCGGTCGCCGCGGTGGCCTCGGCGACGGCCGCGCCGATCGTCTCGACCGCCGCGTCCAGCGTGAACCGCAGGTCGCCCGCGGAGCCGTGGCCCGGCAGATCGCAGGCCGTGATCCGGAAGTCCGGGACCAGGCGGGCGATGACTGCGCTCCACATGTGGGCGGACAGACGGATGCCGTGCACGAGGACGAGTGGACGGCCGTCGTCGGGGCCGGCGGTCCACAGACCGGGTTTCTCGCGCTGCTTCAGCAAGGGGCTCGGCAAGGGGGTCGCCCTTCGGTGAGTGGCTCCGTCAGGGGAGCGCACGGAGCGGGACCGACGCCCCGCGACGACCCGGCCGGCACCGTGCATCACGTCTGTGCGCACGGGTGGACGGCCGTCGCGGGACGCCTGGGACCAGAGTGATCCAACCGAACTGGTGGGAGCAACTACCCGGATAGTCGGGTGAGTTGAGGCGATCACAGAGCGTGGTCCGCTGTGCTAGCCTCGGGGACCCGTCCGTGACATCGGCCACAGGGGAAGCAGGCCGTCAGAGCGTTCGAGGCGAAGTTCATGCGAGAGAACACGGGGCGAAAGTTGCATGATGCCGTGGTGATCGTGCCCGGCATCATGGGCAGCGAACTCAGGGACGCCGAGACCGGCAAACCGTTGTGGGGCGTCAGAAGACTGCTCCAGTACACCGCGAGAGCCCATGCGGGACGCCTGCGGCAGCTCGCGGTCACCGACGAGGAACGTGAGGGCCGCACCGGACGCGTCGAGGTGACCGGACTCCTGGAGAGCGCCGAGTGGCTGCCCGGGCTCGGCTCCGCGCATCCGTACAGCGCCCTCGTCACCGAGATGCGGCGCAGTGTGGTCGACCGCGCCGCCCTCCTCGCCTTCCCCTACGACTGGCGGCTGTCCGTCGAGTACAACGGGGCCCTGCTCGCCCGGGCGGTACGCCGGCACCTGGACGCGTGGCGCGCCCATCCCGCGCACCGGCAGTACCTCGTCGAGAACCCCGAGGCGGGCCCGGCCCGGCTGGTCTTCGTGGCCCACTCCATGGGCGGCCTGCTCACCCGCGAGGTCCTGCACCACGACCGTGCGATCCGGGACGACATCCGCGCGGTGATGACCGTCGGCACCCCGTTCAACGGGTCGGCCAAGGCCGTCCTGATGCTCAACTCCGGCAAGGGAATGCCGCTCCCCGTGCCCCCCGAGGCACTGCGCGAGGTGGCTCCCACCATGCCCGGCCTGTACGACCTCCTGCCCAGCTACCGGGCCTACGAGGTGGACGGCGACATGCGCGTGCCGGGCGTCGAGGACATCGTGTCCATCGGCGGGCGGCGCGAACTGGCGAAGGCGACCGTGGACTGGCGGACGAGCCGGGCCGGGACCTCCCTGCCCGAGCACATCACGGTGGTCGGCATGGGGCAGCGCACCTGGACGAGCTACCGGCTCACCAAGGGCACCGCCGTACTCGAGCGGTACCTCTTCAAGCGCTACAACGACGGCCGGCTGCTCCCGGGCGCGGACGGGCGGCCCCAGCGGGACCGCCGCACCGGCGACGGCACGGTCTACCAGCACGCCGCCCAACTCCCGGACACCGCACGGCCGGTGCACTTCTACCACGAGCACGGCCACCTCATCCGCAGCCGCAGTGTCCTCGACATGGCCTCCGGGCTGATGCACGGGCTGCGCCACCCCGGCGAGCGGGGCGCCATGCTCGGCGACGAGGCCGAGTTCGAGCTGCACACGCCCGAGTGGGCCGCCCTGCACGAGCCGTTCGCCGTCGAGGTGAACGGCGTCGGACGGGGGGCGGACCTGGAGTGCACGGTGCGTGGGGTCAACGGCCTCGACGAGGTGCTGAACCCGGCCCTGAAACCCGTACCCGGCAGACCAGGCCTCCTGGCCGCGGCCTGCCGCCCCGACCGCCCGGGCATGTACGAGGTCGAGGTGACCGGCGGCGACGAGCCGAAGCGGCGGCTCGTACCGGTGCTCGACACGGTGCACGACGGCTGACGCCATGGCACCGGAATTGGTGTCGGCGGCTTTCGAGCCGACCGCGGCAGGTGACCCGGCCGGGAGCCCCGAGGCCTTGCCCGTGCCCGTCCCGCGCCGGCCGGGGCCCGGCCGGGACGGCACGGTGGCCGACGCGTTCGACGTGCACGTGCTGTCCGTCGGCCCCGTCGCCGGGTACCCGGACGCGGACACCGCGGCCGAGGCCACGGCCGTCCTCGACGTCCTGCGGCGGATCGGCGGACAGCCGGCGGCCCGCCCGGCGGACGAGGGGCAGCCGGTGGCCGGGACCCGGCCCGCCACCGTGGACTCCCTCGGCGCCGCCGACGACGAACTGGCCCGCTGGTCCGGGGAGTACGGCGACAACCCCGGCCACGAGCTCAAGGACCGGCCGTCTGCCCTGGTCTGGCTGGGCCACGGCCGCGTCGGGACCATGGGCCCGACCCTGCTCCTCCCCGGTTCGAGGGAACGCGAGGGGCACGCCCAGATCACGCCGGACATGTTCGCCCACCATCTCTTCACCGAGTGGCGCAACCGCCGTTCGGGAGAGGGCCACTGGGCGATCGTGGTGATCGAGGCGTGCAAGTCGGCGGACTTCGCCGCCGGCGTGAAGCAGCGGTTCGACCGCCCGCCCGGAGCGGACGACGACCCCTACTCCATCCTGCTCATCGCGACGGGGAAGGGCTCGGCGCAGGCGTACCTGGGGACGTTCCGGAAGACGCTCGACGCCTACCTGGACGGGCTCACCAGCCACGACAGGGTCTTCGAACTCCACGACCTGCGACGGCACTTCAAACAGGACAGCCACTACGCCGAGTTCGGCGGCGAGTCGTGCCACGAGCTGAAGCTGGCGCTGCGCGACCGCGTCCCGCTGCCCGGCGTGACGACGGTGGCCGAACAGCAGCGTCTGCAGGGGGAGTTCGACGCCGCCCCCCTGGCCGTCCCGCTCACGGAGCAGCCGCCGCAGGACCCGGAGCACACCGGAATCCTGGAGGTGGTACCGCACTTCACCGGACGGACGGCGGAACTCGCCGAGCTGGAGCGGTGGTGCGCGGAGCCCGGAACCGAGCGCGTCCTGATCGTCCCCGGCGCGCCGGGCGTCGGCAAGTCCGCCTTTCTCGGCGAGGAGCTGCGGCGGCTCAGGCGGGTGAGCCCCGGGGACACCGCGAGGCCCCGGCTCGGCGCCGTGCTCCGGCTCACCGGAAGCACCCCGGAGGAGATCCGGACCCGGCTCGAACAGGTACCGGAGTTAAGGGCGTCGGGGGTGCTGTCCGGGGACCACGCGCCGACCGCGTCCGACGCACCGTCAGGTCCCGCTGACAGGCTCCTCATTCTCGCCGACGCGCTCGACGAGGCACGGGACCCCGTCCGTACGGCGTTCCTGCTCCGCGCGGCGACCGACCACCCCCGCGTCACCCTGATCATCGGCACCCGCCCCGCACCGGGCGACGGCGCCCCGCACGGCGACGGCAGCCGGGTCGACCTTCCGACCGTGCTCGGCTCGAACACCGAAAGGGCGCGGGTCATGGAACTCCTGCCCGACCCGGTCGCGGCCGCCGAGTACGCCGCCGACGGCGTGCGCAGGGTCCTGCGGGAGCATCCGGTGCCCGACCCCGTCTGGCCGGAGAGAGTCGCCGCGACGGTCCGCGAGGCCGTCGAGCAGCATGTGCGCGACGGATCCTGGCAGTTCCTCCAGGTATCGCTGCTCGTTCAGGAGATCGAGCAGAACCCCCAGGTGCTGTCCCAGGACCCCGCCTCGCGGGACGCGCTCCAGCGCCTCCTGCGCAAGGACCGGACCGGCCTGTTCGGAGCCGCCGTAGAACGCATCACCCGGGATCAGCCGACCGCCCTGCCCTTCCTGCGGGCCCTGGCCCTCGCCCACGGCAGAGGACTGCCGCGCGTCGACGGGATCTGGCTGCGGGCGGCGACCGCCCTGGCCGCGGCGGACGCCACCGGCGCGGACGGGCCGCCGGACGAACGGGCGCTCACCGACTTCCTGGCCAAGGCGGCGGCCTACGTCCTGCTGGACGGGGAGGACCGGCGCAGCGTCTACCGGCTGGCGCACCGCACCTACGCCGACCGGCTCGCCGCCGACGTCACTCCCGGGCAGCGCCTGGCCATGCTCACCGCGATGCTGGACCTGGCCGTCGACCAGGCCGCCGAGCGACGGCCGCTCAGCCCGCACCTGGAGAGCCGGCTCGCCGAGTACGCCGCCGACTGCGGCACACCGGGCTGGCGGCAACTCGCCCGGTACCCGGCCGTGTTGGACCGGCTGCGGACCGCGGTGCTGTGCGGTCTCGCCCTGGCCCCGGGCCGGCACGGGGGAGGGGCGGCGCCCACCGACCTGCCCGTCGAGGTGCTGGGCACCATCACCTCGGCGCATCTGATCGAGCGGTCCCAGGCCGCCGACCGGCCCGGACTGCGCCAGCTCGGCGGCCTGCGCGCCTGCGGCACCCTGCGTCCCGCCGGCACCGGCGCGGCCTGGGAGGTGCGCTGGGGAGCGGTGCGGCGCACACCGCCGCATCTCCAGCTCGACGCGGGGCAGATGGTCACGGCCGTGGCCGCGCACCCCGAGCGGCCCTGGCTGGTGAGCGGCTCCCGCGACGGCTCCGTGATGCTCTGGGAACCCTGGCGGACCCACGTCCCCGTCCTGCTGATGCGGGCCGGCGAGAGCCCGGTGACGGCGGTGGCCGCGAGCGGCTCCGAGGGCGCGGGCCCGGTCGTCGCGGCCCATGACGACCGCGTCCTGCACATCTGGCACACCGGGGCCGACGGCGCGCCCGCTCCGGCCGCGCCGCAGCGGGTGGAGACACCCCACACGATCTGGCAGCTCGCGGCCCTGCCCGACGGGCGGTTCGCGGTGGCCGGGGACGCCGGCTGGGTGGCGGTCCTGGACCCGGGGCAGGCACGGCTGTCGCCCGCGCCGAGTGCCGCCGGCAGTGACGTCGTGGGGCTGGCCCCGCTCACCGGAGCCCGGGGGCGGCAGTGGCTGGCGGTGGCGGAGCGGGCGGGGGACATCGTCCTGTGGGACGTGTCCGAGGGCGTGCCCGAGTACCTGGACACGCTGAGCCTGCGGCAGCCGCTCGCGGCCGTCACCGCGGTCGGGGGCGCCGAACTGGTCATGGCCTGCCCCGACGGATCCGTGTGGCGCTGGGACGCGGCCGACCGGCAGCACTCCGCCGTCCGGCTGGCCGCCCCGGACGACACGGCACCGCCCAGGATGGGGGCGAGTCCTCCGGTGCTCGCCGCCTGGCAGGCGGGCGCCGGACGGCAGGCCGTGCTGTGGGGCGACCAGCGGGGCCTCTGGGCC
>NZ_JBSGDB010000015.1:0-45211 GCF_053602155.1 Streptomyces sp. NPDC004561 | reverse complement strand
GGCCCGTAGAACGTTGATGGCGCCCACGGTGTCCGCGTGCGCGTGGTGGCCGCACGAGACGCAGCGGAAGGTCTCCTGTGTGGGCCGGCTCTCCTTGGCGGTGTGTCCGCACGCGGGGCACCGCCGGAGGTGTTGCGGGGATCCACGGCCATCACGGCCCGGCTTCTCGGGGTCCGGCTTGGGATCGGGGGCCTTGCTCATGTTGCGGATCTCGAGGGCTTCGTGCGCGACGAAGTCGTGCCGGCGCACCAGATCAAGCGCGAAGGACACATCGTTGCCCAGAGCCCCTCTTCCGCCTTCTGGGGCACCGGGGAAATGCGCGAGGTGACGGAATCCGCGGGGCGGGTCAGCGACCGGTACGGCCGCCGCGCGGCTGGGAACACGGGACCTCTTCAGGGTCTCGGGGCGCATGTGCGCAGTGCGGGCGCGGGCCGGCCGTTCGGCCCCGGCAGCCTGACGCCGCCGTGCCCCTGCATCGGGCCGGCCGCGCACCCCGGCAGCCGGCCGTACGTCTGCCCGACGGCCGCACGGCTCTCTCGCAGCGTTGGCGGCGCCCCTGGCCGGCTGCGGTGGAGGCACCTGCCCAGGTGACGTCGCGGTGCGGGAGTCATGTCCACAGTTCCCGGCTCGTGCACACGCGTGCACCCATGTTCGTCTCCATCATGCGCAGTGCCGCCTCTGCGAGATCCTCGTGGATGTGTGCCACGGCATCTCGGGGGACGATCACTTCCAGGTGGCGGATGTGGGCGTCGAGTGCGGAGTAGAGCACGCACTGCTCGGTCACCTGGCCACACAGCACCAACTGCTGGATTCCCCGCTGCTGGAGCAGATACGTCAGAGGAGTCTCGTAGAAGATGGAGTGCCTGGCCTTGAGCACGAAAAGGGAGTCGGCGTCGGGTCGCAGCGGCTCGACGAGATCCGCATGGGAACCTGCCAGAGCCTGCTCCAGCAGCTCGCCATGGTGCGAACGCCACTCTCCGAAGTTGTCGTTGACATAGATGACCGGTGCTCCGTGGCATCGCGCACGGCGCAGCAGATCGGTCAGTACGGGCACGACCCTCCGCGCCGAGGGAAGCAGCAGCTCAGCGTCCCGGTGATCGTAAGTGTTGATCATGTCGATGACGGTCAGCGCGGTCTTGCTCATACCGCCAGCGTTCCACTTCCGGGCCTGCACGAAGTCACCCGAACGGGGCTGCCGCCACCACCGCCGCGGCTTACCCCGGCAAGAAAAATGGGGGGACTGACCGGACGGAGTCCGACCGACCGCGACGAGAGCGGATCGAAGACTCCCTGCTGAACGACCCGGCGAGGCGGTCACCGGACGCCGATTCCCGTAGGCGACGGCGGCCCGGGAGCCCAGCTCGGCAACCTGTTCATCCGTCCCAACCTCCAGCAGGATCTCCAAGAGCTGGGCCACTCCCCTTGGGCTGTCGAAGGGAGATGTGGGACGCGGGAACGCGGCGAGCAGGGCGGCAACCTGTTTATCCGCACCGGCCGTCATCGACGCCTGGGGTTCGTGAGTCCGCGCGACGGCCGACGGTTCCGGGCTGCTGCGCGGCGGCCGCCTTCCCGCCATCGCGCAGTCCCTCAGACCTGGCGGCCACGCCACCGGGCACAGGTTCCATGGCGCAGCGCCGGTGCGCTTGCACTGCGATGCGCGCCCGAAGCGGGCTCCCCGGGGGCGGCGAAGACAGCTGCCACCGACGCTACGAGCAGGGCGAGCCCCTCGAGGACCGGGCGTGCAACCCGGGTGCGGTCGAACCGCACGCCGAGGGGCTCGGCGGTTGGCCGGCGCACGCTCCCGCCGCGCCCCGTCGACGCGCTCGGCCGCGCGACCGCCGTACCGGCCCGAGCTGGCGGCCTGCCGTCGCCCGTCAGACAGACTGCGGGTTGGTCGGGTTCGGCCCGTGGCAGGTGATGGGAGGCGCGAGTGCGTCATGATGACCACCGTGGACACCGAGACACTCATCGACGCCTGGCGGCGTCTGCTCACCGGCTCTGGCAAGTCATGGGTGCTGTTCGAACACGGCACCTGCGTGGTGCTTGAACACCCCACCGATGAACCCACCGAGCAGGCCATCGGCATCCTCCGCGAGTTCGGCCCCGTGCACGTCGCGACCTCGGCCGGCGACTTTCGTGTGCTCGAACTCAACACGGGGGAGGGATGGTTGGTGACGAGCCACCATCCGGACGTCGTCACCTTCGTGCCTCGCGACGATCCCGAGGACCCTTCGCACCTGGCCGTCGGCATCCTGGGCAGGTCCCGCCGCGACCGCGACGGCACGGAACTCCGGGTCGTCCATGCCGAGGCGGCGCCCCGCTCCTGAAGCGGGTGTCGCAGGAGCGAGTCCTGCCGAGGCCGCACCACAAAAGGCCGGTTCCCTGATCTTGCAGGGTATCCCCGGTTTTAGCCGGGGAGGGAATGCATCCTCGGGCCGGAGGCGCGCAGCGCCGGAGTTCGCTCCGTCTCCGGGGTGGCGGTCAGACGGGTCGCTTCTGGCTCTCGATGTACTGACGGATCACGGTCAGTGGCGCGCCGCCGCACGAGCCCGCGAAGTAGGAGCGGGACCAAAACACTGACCCCATCCCGATCCGGTTGATGCGGCCGGTGTACTCGGCCCGCAGATAGCGTGAGCTGACGCCTTTGAGGCTGTTGATCAGCTTCGAGAGGGCGACCTTCGGTGGGTAGTGCACGAGTAGATGCACGTGATCGGCTTCACCGTTGAACTCCCGTAGTTCTACCTCGAACTTGCCGCACACCTCCCGCATGATCTCTTCGCACCGCTTCAGCATGGCGTCATCAAAGACACCGCGACGGTACTTCGTGACGAACACCAAATGGGCGTGAAGGTTGTATGCAACGTGACGGCCTGTGCGAATGTTGGGGTTTGGGCTCCAGCGTGGTGACATATGCCAAGCGTAGTAGGATCTTGGATCTGACCAGGAAGGGGGTGGGCCGGTGATCCGTGCGTACAAGTTCCTCATGCGGCCCACCGTGGGCCAGCAGGGCGCGCTTGCCGAGATGCTGCGTGATCACTGCTCGCTCTACAACGGAGCGTTGCAGGAACGCCGGGACGCCTACCGGCACAGCTCGAAGACGAGCATCAAGTACGGGCAGCAGTCCGCGCAGCTCAAGGACATCCGGTCTTTCGACCCCGAACGTCAGGGACGCTGGTCGTTCTCGTCCCAGCAGACGACGTTGCGCCGGCTGGACAAGGCGTTCGCCGCGTTCTTTGGACGCGTGAAGGCCGGGGAAGCTCCCGGCTATCCGCGGTTCCGTTCGGGCAAGCGGTTCGACATCGTGGACTTTCCGAAGGACGGCGACGGCTGCCGCTGGGATGCCACCCCGCACGATCCCGTCACCCGCGTGCGCCTCCAGGGTGTCGGGCACGTCAGGGTGCACCAGCACCGGCCGGTCGTCGGAAAGGTCAAGACGATCTCGGTGAAGCGCGAAGGGCGCCGCTGGTACGTCATCCTGACCGCTGAGCAGACCCAGCCCGAACGGCTTGCGACGACCGGCAGTGTGGTCGGAGTCGACATGGGCATAGCCAACTTCCTCGCCGACTCGAACGGCGAGTTCGTACCCAATCCCCGTCACGGAGCAAGAGCCGCCGCGAGGCTGGAAGCCGCACAGCAGGCCCTGTCCCGGTGCAAGCGTGGCTCGAAGCGACGCCGCAAGGCCGTGGAGAGGGTTGCCCGGCTACACCGCAAGGTACGTCGTCAGCGCCTGGACCACGCGCACAAGACCGCGCTTGGTCTGATCCGTGAGCACGACTTCATCGCGCACGAAGACCTCAAGATCCGCAACATGAGCAAGTCCCCGGCCCCCAAGCCGGACCCCGACCAGCCGGGCAACTGGCTACCGAACGGGGCCACGGCGAAGGCTGGGCTCAACCGCTCGATCGCTGATGCCGGATGGGGGGTGTTCCTCGCGATCCTGGCCGCCAAGGCGGAAGGAGCCGGACGGCAAGTGATAGCGGTGGACCCCCGCAACACCTCCCGGCGGTGCCCCGAATGCAGGCACACCGCCAAGGAGAACCGGCCCACCCAGGAACAGTTCCACTGTGTCTCGTGCGGCCACAACGCGCACGCGGACACGGTGGCCGCGATCAACGTTCTACGGGCCGGGCTGGTCCGTCGCAACGCCAACCCGGCTTAGCGAGAAGCCCCCTCGTTTACGAGGGGGAGGAGTCACCTTCACACCACTGAGCCGCTGCAACCGACGCGATCACCTTCTACCGGGAACGGAGGGAAAAACAGCGCCCTGCGTTCCCTGCCAGGTGCATCACACGCACCTGTGGCCCGCGTCGCAGCCCCTGGTGACGGTGGGGGTATGTAGTGCACCGGCCAGGAGCAGACTGACCATCCGCTCGGCAAGATCCGCGGAGACCGGCCGCCGGCGCACGAGCACGCGGAGCCGGAGTGACCCGGCGAGCGCGTCCACCAGGGGAGCCTGCTGTCCCGATTCCTGTGGCCGCCTGGCGCACGAGTGGACGAACATGGGCCGGGGCGGGCCGCCGTCCGTCCGTGCGCCAGGCGGTCACGCGGGCGGCCGTCGCCTGCGGGGACGCAGGCCGCAGTCAGGGGCGGGGGAGCAGGTCAGCGGACGTAGCGGTGCATCGTCACGGTCGGCATGAAGTCGGTCAGGGGGTCGTTGGCGCCGCTGGTGCGCGGTGCGCGTGCCGCCTCACGGTCGAGGACGGTTTTGACCTGCCGGGCGAGCTCGTCGGCCTGACGTGTGATCTGGTCCATCGGCAGGTGGGACGCCCTGAGAGCGTCCACCTGGCGGTTGATGCTGCTCAGTTCGCTGCGCGCCTGGCGGCTCAGGCTGAACTGCCGGGGTGTGGCCACGATGAATTGGTAGGCGGCGGAGACGGTCTGGCACGCCGGGCAGTGTTCGTTGACGGACCTGCTGATGTTGGTGGCGTTGATCAGGCGCGCGTTCCGGCCGGCCGTGGTGAGGATCTGGTAGGAGAGGGCGACGGAGCGGCAGGGGTTGTTCAGGGAGCATCCCGCCGAGACCGCGGTGGCCCGGTTGTTGGCCGTCACGGCGACGGAGGGGCCGTATTCGTGGATCACGAAGGATTTGTCGAACTGGTTCACGTGAGTCCTGTCTGCGTGGCTGAACGCGGCGTCGACAGCGATGGCGACGTCGTGGGAGATGCCGGAACGGCCGGGGGTGGCGCGGGCCGCGGTGGTGACGGCCGTCAGGGCCAGGCCGGCCGTGACGACGGCGCCGAGGCGGACGGCCGTCTTGGTGGCCTTGGGGGTGGGCGGCTTGCGATGGTGCATGGTCTTCTCCTGCAAAGGGTGCGGTGGTGCGTGGTGTCAGGAATGGCTCGGGGGCGGCGGCGCGGTCGCCGAGGGTGAGGGCGAGGTGGGGGGAGGCTGCGAGGGCGAGGGTGAGGGGGAGTGGGAGGGGGGTTCGGAGGGGGTCTGGCTCGGGGAGGCGCTGGGTGCGGGACTGGTGGGAGTGGTGCCGGCCGACGTGGTGGGGCCGGGGCCCGGTGTGCCGGTGTCGGGCGCCGGGGCCGCCGGGGATGTGGCGGACGGTGTGGCCGCGGGGGTGAGCCGGCTGCTCGCGGTGGGGTGGGGGACTTGCGCAGGGCCGCTCTGCCCCGGGGTGGCGCCGGCGAAGCGGCGGGGGGCCGGGTGTGTCGCCGCGGGGCGTGTGGGGGTGGGGGACGGGGTGCGCGGTGTGGGTTTGCCCGGTTGCAGGGCGGGGGTGACCGGGGCCGCTTCCGGAAGCGGCTGGGGGGTCAGGCCCTGCACCCAGGCCATGGCGAGGACGGCACAGCCCGCGGTGGCCGCGGCGGCCAGCGCCAGACGCACCACCGGCCTTCCTTCACTCGCCCTCGCCGCAGCGCGCCACAGGCGGGCTGCCAGCCGGGCGACGAGGTAGGCGCCTCCCGCCATCGGGCACAGCAGCATGAGCGTGCCGATCACTCCGACCAGCCCGGCCGCCGTGTGCCCGTCGGTGAACGCCGCGAGCGTTCCCAGGCATTGGTCGTGCAGGCCGCGCGCCGCGGTGGCCAGCAGGCGCGGCAGGTTCCACAGGGCGTACGCCGCCTCGGCGAGCAGCAGCGGGACCATGGTCAGGACCCACACCGTCACGATGGTTCGTGCGGAGCGTTTGAGGTCCGCGACCTGCGCGGCGGCCTGGTGGTGCCCGGGCAGCAGGCTCAGCAGGATCGGTTTGACCTTGCCGTACAGGTCGGGGACGCCGGCCAGGTCGCCCAGGATGTAGTAGCCGTCCAGCCGCACCGCCGGTACGAGCTGTTCGAGGACTTCGAAGTGTGCGAGGTACACCGCGGCGAGCAGGAAGGACTGGCCGGTGAGCAGGTAGGTCGCGGTGAGGGCCAGCATGAAGATGACGTTGAAGTAGACGCCGCCCAGTCCGGTGCGCAGGCGGCCGCCTTTCCCGATCCGGTACACGTCGGTGACGTCCGTGTACATGGACGGCCAGATCAGGAAGATGCCGCATCCGATCTTCCCGGGCACTGCTCCGCTGTACCGGCAGGCCGACGCGTGCCCGAACTCGTGGAAGACGAGGGAGGCCACGGTCAGCCCGAAGATGATGAGCATCCACAGCGGCTGTTCGAGCACCTGCAGCACGGGGGTCATGGCGCCGTGGACGGCGAAGAGCCAGACGTCCATGACGACGACGCCCGCCAGCGTCAGCACCACCACCAGGGGCCGGTGCAGCCAAGCGAGCGCGGCGGCGATGCGGGCCACGTGCCCCTCATGGAAGATCACTTTGTGGCCGCGCAGGGCCAGCAGCAGATCGGAGCGGGGAGCGAGGACCTCGCCGGGCTGGTCTCCGAAGGGGACGGTGATGCCGAGCGGGGTGAGCTTGTGCTCCACCAGGTAGACGATGTTCTCCGTGGTGACTTCGGCCCCGTAGCGGCCGCTGACCCGGTGGGAGATCGCCTCGGCGTCGCGGGCGCCGTCGACGCTGCTGACGACGAGGTACAGCAGGCGTGACAGCTGGATCACCTGTCCGTCGCCGCGGCGGACGATGTACCGGCGCTCGTTGAAGCCCGACCCCTTGTACTCACCGAGGGTCTGCAGACCCTGGCTCAGTTGCGGCACGGGCGCGGCGCTCGGGGACGGCGGGATGCCGGCCGTCGTGGCGGGTGCCGGGGGCGCGAGGGGATGGGGCGCGCGGGGATGGGGCGCGAAGGCGGCGGCCGCCTGCCCGGGGGAATGCCCGGGGTGTGGAGCGTGGGCCTGCAGCGTGCTGAGGCTGCTGTTGTCTTCGGACGCCGGCATGGTCTTCTCCTGGGCGCATCTGACGGTTGGACACATGTGCGCGGTGTGCGGCGGATGCCGGTGGGGGTGTCGTTGCATTCCGGCAGCCGCCCAAGAGGGCACGACCCCATGGGGGCGGTCACGGGCGGCGGGTGCGCGGTGAGGTGAGGTGCGAGGAGAGCGGTCCCGGCGCAGACGGCTCGGACACCGAGGCTGGTGCGGCCGGGAGCACACTCGTGGCGTCCACTGCCAACTGCACGGGCAGCGACGGATCTTGGCGCGCCATGAGGGGGAGCGGGCGTGGCGCGACGAGTATCTGCGAGGTGAGTCAGACAGGGCCGGGTCCGCCCGCTCCGCCGGCCCGGCCCTGCCTGGTCCGGGTGTTACTGCTGCACGCTGATGCTCTGCGTGGCCTCGGACTGGGCGACCGCGTACGGCGAGCACTGGTTCAGCGCGGCCGACTCGTTGTGCGCGTCCACGTGCGCCACCTTCTTCGTGACGGTGGTCACCTTGGCGAAGTTGAACGAGAACTTGCCGAGCGCCTCGCGCCCCGGCAGCAGCTCCGCGGTCTCGGCCTCAAGCTGGTCCATGTTCATGAAAAGACTCCTTTCATCCTTCAAGTGGTGTGTGAACAAAACGAGTTCCGGTGGGTTGCGTCCCAACATCTCGTCGGGCCGCTGTCCGGCCTCGTTTCGGCCCTGCCGGCGCGTCCGGCTGACTGTGAGTGAGCAGCTGGTTGTCCGCGCGGCCGCGCCGCAGGATCGGTGGACGGCGAAAATCCCCTTCCTCCGCAGTCGGGTCATGCGGGAAACCCGTCTGCGGAGTCGGGGCAACGGCGGAACTGGGGGAGAGCCGCCGCCGTCCAAAGTCTCCGAACAATTCGTCCGGAGGCTCCGGACAGTAGCCGAAACCTCAGGAAAAGCGCAAACAATCCAAATACGACATTCGTTCAAAGTCGCACTGCTGTTCACTCGCGCGGCATCACCAGGGCCGGCTGCGACGGTGCGGCACCGCGCAGTCGTGGACCAATGGCGGCGGGAGGCGCACCGGTACGGCCAACTGGGCGCGCACGGACCGGCGTGCGGGGAGCGCGGGCATGCGGCGTGCGGGCGCGCGCCTGACGGAAGGAATGGCGCCGTCCTCGCCAACGGATGCCCGGCCTGCGCGCATTGAATAGGTGGCGTTCGCGCGCGTCTGCGGGCGGCGTGCGCGCAGGCGACCACCGCCGGGCCCGGTGCATCGGCGCGGTGTCCTGCACCGGTTGCTCCGGTCCTGTTCAACAGGCCCCGGACATGGGCGGTTTCGCCTGTCCATTGCCCGCGGAGGGCACGGCGCGGAACCAATCCCGAGGGTGGAGGCATGCGTTCGGCGGATACGGGCCGGTCGCCCAGGGCGAGCATCGCCGGGAAGGGCCGGTTACCGCACAATAAAGGGGAGATGAATCGCGTTCGTCGGCCGCACGCGGAACTCAGCTGACGGTCAGTCTGTAGACCGTCAACTCGATTCCTTCGACATGGACATGGAAATCCGGCGGGTCCGTGCCGAGCGTGGGAACGGCGTCGTTGACGGTCTGGAGTTCTGCGGCGCTGAGAACGGCGGCAGCAGCCTTGATCATGTCGGTGAACGTCTTCTCCGGTACCTGCCGGAGTACGTCACCGGAAAGCAGAACAACTGCCTCGCCGGTGCTGCTGCGCACGACAGCGGTCATGGGGGCTCCTTGTACGACAAGCACCTGCTACCCCTCTCGGCGTGGCCTTTCCGACCCGCTGGATGCCGGCACGGCAGGAGGATATCCCTCGCTCTTCCTGTGACCGTGAGTCGTGGTGCAGGCAGTGGATTTCGGGAAGATTCCGCCGAGCTTAGCGGGAGAGTCATTGCCGAGTGGACGGACCTGGAGGGTGTGCATGTGCTCGAATCCCGCGGCCGCAGGTCCGGTGGTACGGCCGGCGAAAGGTGCGCGGCGACCCGCCGGGCCGCCGCGCCGGCCCCCCCCGCCGCAGCACTGGGCCGCCGGCAGAGGCTGGAGCGGATGACGCCCACCGGCCTGCTCGTCGGGCGATGCCGGATCGGCCGGTGACGTCCCTCCTCGGGCACTTCAGTTCATGCCGCGACGGCCGGCATGCGGTGATCCGCGGAAATGGATTCTGGCGGGAGCGGTGTCATCTGCGTGTACGCCACGTGCGCTTGTTTTCCTGCACGGCCCTGGATCTTGGGCCGCATCGATTTCCGCCTGGAGTTCGATCGCGTGGACGATGCTCCCGGTCAGTGTCCTGCGGATGATGGGATCGGTGATTCTCCACGCGGTCATGGCCTCGTCCGGCGAGAGCGTCATCGGGTTCGGCCTCCGTCGTGGTGACTGAGGCCCTCGCTGCTCGGGGATGAGACCGCTCTCCACCAGAATCCCCCGATGATCAAGGTTGAGGACCGTCGCCCACGTCGTCAATTGCGAGGGCAGCGGCAAGGTTTTGCCGTCCAGCGTCCGGCTGATGGTGGTCAGGCTCAGACCGGTCGCGGCCGCCAGTTGCGCCCGGCCGCCCTGCCGCCGACGGACGTCGTATCCGGCTTCCGTCGCAGCACTCGTGAGATACGCGCCGACCCGCTGCGCCTGAGCCTGTCGTTTGACCCGGCTTTCGTGGGGGGAATCTTTCGCACTCCGCATGGTCGGAGGGTAGCGCGCAAGCATGTTGTCCCATGCTAGTTGCACGCGTGCACCTTTGCAGGTCAAAACCTAGATCGGCATTTCTGCAGGCCACATCCCGAATCTCGTATCTGTGTGCGAATCAAAATACTCTTGCGTCACTCATGCCTGGCAACTTGCATATGTTGCGCGCGTGTGGGTTAGCCACACGGGCTGCACGTTGCTGAGGGGGTCTTTCGACCATGCTTCGCCTCCACATGACCACGCTCCTGGTAAAGGCCAGGGAGCTCGGTGACGAAAGCGTCGCCGACATGGCGCAGCGCACCGGTATCAGCAGGTCGACCTTCCACCGGCTTGCGACCGGCACGAAACAGCCGAGCCTGACCACACTCTGGACGCTGCGCGACGCCTACAGCGTCCGGCTCGACGCGCTCGTGTACGACGACCCGGAGACGATGCGGCGCAGCAGCCTTCCCTGACGGCAGCGTGTGCCCGCCCAGGACCGGCACCGCCCGCGGCACGGGGACCGCAACCGGCACGCGGCCGGCCGAGAACCGGCCCGGCCCGCTCGCCGGGTCCGCGGCCCGGAGGCGGCCTGCGCACCACCCCCTCAGTTCTGCCCCCAGCCCCACCTCACTTCTGTCCACTCACTTCTGTCCACGCATGATCGGGAGCACCCTTGACCACGCAGGCTCACGACGCTGCCTCCGACGGCAGCGCCACGGGCGAACTGGCCCTCATCACCCGTGCCCAGCAGGGCGATCGCGAGGCGTTCGCCGAGCTGTACCGGATGCACCACGGCGTCATCGCCACGCTCGTCCGCCAGCGCCTCAGATCGAATTCCGCCCTGGCCGAAGACCTCACCGCGGACGTCTTCATGAAGGCATGGGCCAAGATCTCCACCTTCACATGGAACGGTACGTCGATCCGTGCCTGGCTGTGCACCATCGCACGCAACGCGGTCACCGACCACTTCAAGACCGCCACGACACGCCACCTCACCTTCGTCGGCCAGATCACCCAGGTGGGAGACGCCTGGGCCCCTTTGGTGGGCAACCCCGAAGATACTGTTCTCTCCTCGCTCGAACTCGACGACCTGCATCACGCCCTGTCCGAGATCACCCCCCGTCAGCAGGTCGTCATCCGGCTGCGGTTCCTGGGCGAGATGTCCGTCCGCGAGACCGCCCGCACCATGGGCACCACCGACGCCGCCGTCAAAACGCTCCAGTGGCGCGCGCTCGACTCCCTCCGCAAGGCCTACGTGGGAGCTGTGGCATGACCATCGCCTACGGCAAGGGCACGGACGTCGAACAGGAACTCACCGCGCGGCTCAGCGAACTCGTCCACGCCTTCATCGCCGATCTGCACGCACAGGGCCGCCTGGTGGAGACCGGCGGGGCCGACGCCCTCAGACGACTCAGGGAACAGGACCGGACGCAGCACGGTCTGCCGCAGGCGGAACCCGGCGACGCCGAGGCCACCGAGCCCGCTGCGCATCCCGCAGCGGGCGCCCCAGCCCTGTGGGAGGCGATCGTCGCGCCCCGCGCCGGCGACGACACGCCCGGCGTGCCCAAGACGCCCCGCCCGCTGCGCATCATTGACGTGTCCGAGTTTCGCGAGGCCGCTGCACATCCCGCACTGGGCGCCCCCGCGCTGTGGGAGGCGATCGTCGCGCCCCGCGTGGGCGAGGACATGCCCGGCGTGCCCGAGAGGCCCCGCCCGCTGCGCATCCTTGACGTGTCCGAGCTTCCCCCCACGAGCGCGAACGTGCTCGACTCGTGCGACGCACCGGCCGGCACGCCCGACCCGGCCGACCTGGCCGGCACGCCCGATCCGCCCGATCCGGCCTCCGCCCAGCAGGCCGTCGCGCTCGGACCGGTCACCGGACAGAGCACCGGCGCCCAGGATCCGCGCACGGCCGACGGGGACCAGGCGCAGCACCCGGCCGCCGTCACAGCGGCCAGGCTGCGGGCCGAGAACGCGGGCCGGCTCGAGGTCACACAGATCACCTCGGATCACGAACGCGTCAGCGTCCACATCCACGCCCTGTCGCTGGGCGACTGGGAGTACTGGCTGAACGCGATCGGTGCACCCCTGAACGCGCCGACCCACCGCAGCGGATGGGTCCAGACCGCCACCGGGCACCTCGACGGTGTGGAGGTCCATCTCACCGCGGACGTCGTGCCCCGCCTCCTGGAGGAGGCGGCGCAGAGGGCCACCGAACCCTTCTGCCTGGGGGGCCGCATCTACGACCTCGCCCTCGGCCACACCGACCGCCTTGGTCAGACCTGGCACTACCACGGCCAGCGCCAAGAGGACGACACCCCCCTGTTCACCCTGGGCGGTACCAGCGGCCCGCCCTATTCGCTCACCTCCATCGTGATGGCCAACGGGCCCCTCACCCCCGCCACCGTGAACCCCGACAACCCCGAAACCTGCTGAGCGCGTCGCATCGCGGGCCGTCCCCTGCAGCCACGGGTCCTCAGGCAAGAAGGTCCCAACTGCCGTGCAGCGACAGCCGGCCGCGCAGCGTCTCGGCAAGCGCCGGCCGGCCCTCGCGCGGGGCGAGCAGTGTGCGGGCGTGCGCCCGCGCCTCGGTCAGCGGCATCAACCGCACGGCAGACGACGGCTGCCCAGGCCGCAAGGGGCCATCCCGGCTGCCGGGAGGGCAGTCGTCGGGCGCGCTCTCGTCAGGTCGTGCTCGCCGTCGCAAGGTTGGGGGGACTGCCGACTTCAGCCGGGAGAGCACTTCAACGGCGCCGGCTCGGCATGCATGCGGGCTACGGCGGCGCGTCGCCGAAGGCGAGGGTCCGGGTCCACCGCGGGGGCGGGGCGCGGGGCGGCCAGGGTCCTCGCCGACCGGCACGACCGCCTCGCCCGGGGCTGAACCGCCTGGCCGTCCACGCCGAGGACACTCCACCGTCGAGAGCCCGGTCATCGATGGGCCCCGCGCGGGTGGAGCCTGATGTTGCCGGCGTCGTCGGTGAACTCCTCGGGCCGGAAATGCGATCGCGTGGCGCGTCGAGCTCCCGCGCACGGCCGAGGATCAACTCCCGTGTTGGCTCAGCATATTGGCGCACAGGGCGTCCCGCGTCAGCGAGCTGAAGCCGCCGACGTCGGGCGGCTCGCCGCGTTCTGGAGCGAGGGATTCGGTTGCGTCGAACTCGGCCGTGAGGACGACGGACGCATCGAGATCGGGCCGACCGAGGCCGGCTTCGGGCGGCCCGCAGCCCACGCTCGTCCTCAACCCTGGCAGCGACCCGCGGCCGGGCCAGCTGCACCTGCACATCGACGTCGACGCCACCGACCGTGACAGGAGGCCGAGTTGGAGCGGCTGCTCGCGCTCGGTGCGTCCCGCCGACGTCGGCCGGACCGGCACCGAGAACTGGCGGGCCCTGGCCGACCTGGACGGCAACGAATCCTGGCCCGTGCACGCCCGGCTCCGGCCCCCGTGATCGTATGCGTGGGTGGCGTCAAGCCGCTCGGCCGTTCGCGTGCGGCCGGGGTGCTCGTCGGTCAGCGCTTGAGTTGCGCCCTGTTCATCGACGAGCGGCCGCGGATGCCGCGGCGGCGGACCTGTGCGTGGAGCCGGCCGCGGGTGGGGCGGTCGGCACCCAGGCGGGGACGCCGGCCGGCCGTGCGCTGGAGGACATGACGCGGGGTGGAGGCGCGGTTCGTGGTACGGGACTCGCTGGCGGATGTGCTCTTTGCGCACGATGCCGGCTGCAGTGGTCCGCAGGTGTCGGCCATGACGCGCAGCCGGAGGGCAGCCTAGCGCAGGGCGCCGATGGAAAAGAAGGTGCAGAACGCCCCGGCGGTAGGGCCGTTAGACTCATTGACAGGCGGTCACTCCCTCTCCACAGGAAGCCCGGCGTGCCCAACACACTGCAGGAAATGATCAAGCACAAGTTGGACCAGAACGGCTGGTCCTACAGCGATGTAGCGCGCCGCGGTGGCATCTCCCGTTCGACGGTCCACCATCTGGCGACGTCGGCGCGGCTGGCGCAGATGCCCCAGCAGACCACGCTGGAGGGCTTGGCCAAGGGATTGGGCATCCCGGTGGCGCCGGTGCAGCGGGCCGCCGCCGAGGCCGCGGGCGTCAACCTGTATTTCGAGGACACACCCGAGGCCGCGGATCCCGAGGTGGCGATCCTCATCGCGAGCGTGCACAAGCTGAACCCGACGGACCGCCGTCATGTGGCCGTACTCGTCGAGTCGTTGCTACAGGCGGACGGCACCCGGTAGGAAAGGCGAGCGCTGCGGTCGCACGTCGGGGCCCGTCACTTCGGGTGCGGAAGCGGTGGAAGGGTTCGTGCCGTGCTGATCCAGTCGATGACCGCGTGCACGGTGGCGCAGTCGAGTTCGGCCAGTTGGAAGACGGCCTGGACGTCAACGGCAGCGAGGGGAACGCACAGCCTGTCCAGGGCGCCGTACAGGCGCAGTCGGTGGGCGTGGGCGGTGGAGGTGTCCTGCCCCGCATGAATGCCGGGTCCGAGGCCGCTGATGGCGGGCAGAGGTGGTGTCGTTTCCAATGGGTCCGCCTTGGTGTGGGTGGGCTGGTTGGTCCGGCGGCTCAGGCCTGCCGGGTGAAGCGGTCGAAGGCCTGCCCGAGCCGGTCCTCGAGGGAGTGTGTGTCCGGCCAGGGCGACGCGCCCCGCAGTTCGCGGTGGATGGTGTCCCAGAAGGACCCGACGACCGCGTGGTCGTACCAGTCCGCCACTGTTCCGCAGACGGGCGCGCATTCGAGTACGCCGGCCCGCTCGGTGAAGGAGCAGGCCAGCAGGCCCTTGTACGCGGTCCCGGCGGCCGGTTCGGCGTGGGCGGCGCGGGTGATGGCGGCCATGAGGGCGTGGTGGACGAGGATGCGGTGTGCTGTCGCGGCGGTGCTCCAGCCGATCAGGCAGCGCGATGCGGTGTCCAGGACGACGGCCGTGTACAGGGGGCCCTGGAGTGTGGTGAAGGCGAGGACGTCGACGGTCCAGCACCGGCTGGGCGTGCGGGCGCCTTCCCGCGGGGCCTGTTCGTGCAGCCGTCCCGCTCTGCCGCGGATCCCGGCCCCCTTCATGATGAGCTCCACGGTGGCGTGGCTGATGTCGATGCCGTAGCGGTGGCCGAGTTCCTGCCTCACCCTGCGGTATCCGTAGGCGGAGCCGGACTCCTGGTGGATGTCGAGGATCAGGCGGGTCAGCCAGGCCCGGCGCAGTGCTCGCGGGGAGGGGACGCGGGTGCGCCAGGCGTAGTAGCCGGACTCCGAGACGTTGAGGAGTGCGGCGATCCTGCGTGCCGGGAAACCCTGCGACGCCATGCGGTGGATCACCTCGTAACGTCTTTTGGGGGCATCATCCGCCGCATCGTGGCGATGACTTCGCGGCACTGGAGGACTTCCTGTTCCAGTTCGTCGATGCGGGTGCGGGCCTGTGCCAGGTCCGACCCGGAGGCACGGGAGCGCCGCCAGCGGTAGACGGTCTGCGGGGAGACACCCAGTTGCCGTGCCACTTCCTTCGCCGGGTGCCCTTCGGAGACCAGTTGCTCTGCGCGGGTGCGCAGCGCTGCGGGGTGAGGACTGCTCACGGGATCCCACTCGTTCATGCCGATGCCGGGGGACGGGTGAAAGGGCCTGCGCGGGGGCCGGTCCACTGCCCGGCGTCTGCGGTGGAGGCCGCCGGGAGTCGGCCGTCCACCCGGCGTTCGCGAACCGACTCGCACCGAGGGGTGTGTCTTCCCCCAACTGACAGGCGCCGCAAGGACCCTGGCACCGGCGCAGGCATTGACCGTCCAGTACCTGCACGACACCAGCCGCCGGCCGTGTCCACCACCCCGGCATGCTGTGTGAGCCTCGATCCTTGTGGCGCCGCAGGGGCACGCCCGAGGGCCTGCCCCTGCGCCAGGGGCCGTGCTACTGCCGGACGCTGATGGCCTGGGAGGCCTGGGACTGGGCGAGCGCGAACGGCGAGTTCTGGTTCACCGCCATCGACTCGTTGTGGGCGTCGACGTGCGCGATCTTCTTCGACACGGTCGTCATCTTGGCGAAGCTGAACGAGAACTTGCCCAGCGCCTCGCGGCCGGGCAGCAGTTCGGCGGTCTCGGCCTCAAGCAGGTCGTTGTTCATCAGGAAGCCTTTCGTGAATGAAGGGATGTACGCGAAACAGGAGCCGGGCCAGGCGGCAAGCGGACCAACTGCTGCCGTCGGCTGTGCTCCACCCCCGGTCGACGCCGCCGGCCACCGGGCCGCCGGCCACCGCAGGAGCCGTAGACCGGGTGCGACGGCGTCGCACGGATCCCGGACGGAGGCTGACGCCCTGGGCGGTCGGGTCGGGAACGCGCAGGCATGCGCCAACCCCGCCGTCCGGAGTCTCTGGACGATTCGTCCAGAGAGCTTGGACGGTAGCCGAAAAGAATCAGTCAACGCAAACCGTCTATTTCCGACATTCGTTCATAAGCGCGCGTCTGTTCCATTCCTGGACCCTGGGCTTCAACTGCACGCCCCATACCGCGCGTTGCGGCCGCCGCCGCTCCCCCTGTCGGCTGTCGACGGCGTGCACAGGTACGAGTCCGGCACCGACGGGCCGGTCGCCCCCCTTGCCTTGCCGAGGCGTCGAGAACGCTCCCGTCCGGGAAGCGGCAGTCGCAGCCGGCCGCGGACAGTGTCATGAGGGCTTCGGCGGGCCCCGGTTGATCTCCACTCGAGGGCGCGCCGCTGCACGCCGCCGCCGAAGTTCCCCTTCGGGAGCCCCGACTGGCGGCCCTGGACTGTCATCTCCCCTGTGCCGGACGGCGCGCCGCACCGCCCGGGAGATGCCCCGGGCGACCCTCGCCTCTGCGCGGCCGCCGTGCGGCCGGCAGAAGGCGACACGCAAGGAGTTCGGCGTGGCCTTTCGTCCGCGGACAGCCGGCAGGCGTCTTTCAGTGAGAAATGCACTCCGCAAAAGTCGGGGCAGCGCCGAAACCCGCCTCAGCGGCTTCTCCGTCAGGTCGCCGCACGTTTTCTCATGGCGCGACTCCGAAAAACACAGGGCATTTCAAGCGGTGTATTCACACCGCCGGGCTCAATCTGTCGCCCACTTGCGAACTGGCCTCGCCGACCAGCAAGTTCACCTGGTCGGGTGCCTTTTCCAGGCGTGGCGCAGATTTCCGCAAAGGGTCCGGTGCGATACCGCTGAGCTGCCATTTCCGGTATCTCGCCTGGAGCGCCGATGATTTGCCGGGGACTTGGTCCGCAATGAATTGGGAGTTATTTGATGTAGCGTCAGGCTCAGCACCAGGGCGAAACCGGCCCTGATGTCTGAAAGGAGATCAGGTGAAGACCATTGCTAAGGCAGTAGCGGGCACGCTTTTGGCGGCCGGCGCTGTCATGGCGCCTCTCTCGATGGAGGCATCCGCTGCCCCGGCGGCGGTTTCTGTGGCGGCGGTGGCGCCCTCGTTCCACTCCGCGCCCTCGTACCACTCGGGCTACGACTACGGCTACGGCTACCGCAACGGCGGTGACCTGCGGCGGTACTGCGACGACGACCGCTACGACGGCTGGCGTCACCGCAACCACTGCCGCGACGACCGCTGGGACCGCTGGGGCCAGTACAGGCACGGCCACCACCACCGTGGCTCCTACTGGGACTGGGACTGCGACTGACGTCGTCAGCCCGGACGACATCCGCGCCGCCCGCGGTCAGGAACCCTGACCGCGGGCGGCCGCGTTGTGACAGGGGAGGAACACACCGGCGCGGTCCGGCCGGGGGCATACCTTGCGGAAGGCGTACACGGTGCAGCAGGAGCAGCCGGCCGCGGGCAGTTGCCACAACCGCTACGAGCACGGGGAGCCGCTGGAGGACCATGACGTGCGTGGAGCCCGCCGGCGTGGGGGAGGATCCGTTCCGATGCCGTTGCAGGGGGACCACCGATGGATCTCGATGAGTTCGCCAGGCGGTTTCGGGCGGACGTCCGGCCGCAGCTCGACTGGGCGCGGCTGGCCGGGGCGCAGGCCGAGGCCGGGGTGGAGACCCTGGACGGGGACGCGGGCAGGCGGCGGCTGGCGGAGCTGTTCACCGTCTGGTACGCCGATGGGACCGGGACCGCGAGCAGGTGGGACGCCCCGGGGAGCCGACCGCTGCGCGTTGCGACGGCCGAGCGGAGCCTGCCCACTTGGCCCGAGGACCGAAGGCGCGCCGTCGCCTCGCTGAAGCGGTCCTTCGCGGCGGGACGCGGGCCTTTGGCGCTCACCCTCCCGGCCTACCGGGTGGGCGAGGGCCGCCACGTCTTGCTCGACGGGAATCACCGCGCGGTGGCCGCACACCTGACGGCCGGTCGGGACGTACGGCTGACGTTGTGGTCACTGTCCGGGCCCGTGTGCGAGGGCATCCTGCCGGATCTGCGCCACTACGCCGCTCCGCTCGGCTGAACGTCCCCGGCGGAGCCGGTGGGTGCCGCCGGGGACGGATCGGCGGCCGAGTCGGCGGTCGCCGGCAGCCGGTCGGCGGCCAGCCGCATCTCGTGGTCCTCCACAAGGTTGCGCAGCGCCTCCCAGCATTCGATGCGGCGCAGACGCAGCAACTGGGCGAAGGTGAGGGCGGTCACGGCCCCGGCGACCAGCGCGGTCGCCATGGCGACGGTGATGCCCAGAGGTGCCAGGACGATGAGGGTCCAGGCACCGAGGACGATCGGCATCAGGGTGGAGAGCAGCACGTTGATCTCCGCCTCGATGGCGTCCGGCGCGAGCCCGGGGCTGTGCGTGCGCAGCCAGGACTTGGCATAGTTGAACGCCTCGTAGGCGTTGCCCACGCGCAGCGCGCCGCCCGGCTGCCGCATGTTCTGAGAGGGCGTGGCGTTGTGGCCGGCCGCGTTCAGCAGGTGGCCCAACAAGGGATGGGTGCTCAGGCAGCGGCGCAACGCCGGTGCCCCGTAGACGGCTTCGAGTTCGGTGCGCAGCGCACCCAGCGCGGCCCGGCGCCGACGGCTGAGCCGCTCCGCGATGCCGAGCACGCGGAACGCCAGTTCCCGGCCGACGTACCCGATCACGTACGCGGCGGCCAGCCAGGACACATCGACGAGAATCATGGCCGGTCCGTGCAGCGTGCGTACGGCGCTCTCGACGGCCCGCCCGAGATGCTGCGGATGGCGGGCGTGCAGCAGAAGCGCGGTCAGGCAGGTCACGGCGACCAGGCCGGGTACCAGGACGGAGGTCAGCTGCACGGAGAGGTAGAACGCGAACCGGCGCCCCGCCGCGGCTCGGCCCGCACTTATCGCCGTCAACGGATCCATGGTTCCCCCACCCCCGTCCCGGCCGCCCACCAGCCCCCCAGTGGGTACGACCGCCCCCCAACTGCCCTCACCCTTGCGGGAAAACGCTACCGAGCGGCCGGGGGGTGGGCCATAGGGATGCATGCGGACGGAGCCGGGGCTCCTCTATGCCTTGGCCATGCCGCGGCGGGCACCTCTACGGCTGCCCCACTGCACCGCCCTGAGACCGGGCACCGGCTCGGCTTCCAGACCGAGGTCCCGCACCGGCTTGCCAACACCGGCTGCTTGCACCCCGTTTGTTCCACCAGGAGGGTGTGAAGCCGCCTGCACCCATCCAGTTTCGGCGACACCGCTGAACCGGGCCCTCGCGAGGGATCGCACATCCGCTGAGGGGAGCGGATGCTCATGGCGTGATGTCATCCACGGCCGAGATGGCCGTGCGGCCGGATTCCGCCAATCGGAGAGCGTGAGGCATGCACCCGGTGGCTCAGGTTCCGCTCGTCCACCCGCCGATCCGGCCGCGACAGAGCTGCGCGTACGGGCATTCCGCTCACGCGTGAAGATCATCTACCGCAACTCGGTTGTCGCCATCAGTGCACGTGCGAACTGGCCGGAAGTCGCTTCCGGAACGTACCAACCGCAGCAACCCGGGTGTCTGCCCGGGAGTGCCGTGCTTGGATGCCGCCAACGCGACGAGATGACACGTCTGTTCGAGTCGTCATTTCCCGCGTCCGTAGTCAACTCAGGGGGAAAAGAATGAAGTTGAGACGGACCATAACTGCCGGTGCTGTCGCCGTGGCCGCGCTGGCGGTCGGCGCCGCCACACCCGCATCCGCCCATCAGCAGGACAGCGGTGCCCTGCGCGTCACGATCAGCCGTACAACGCAGGCGTCGTCGACGGCGGCTGAGAAGGCCGGCGCCTCCTGCACCATCAACCGCATCACGATCAACCGGTACAGCGAGTGCGAGTGGGTGGCCATCCACGTCAACGTCATCAAGGTGATCGACGGGGAGCCCGTCCTCGAAGGCACCGTCGACTTCGACGTCAAGCACCAGATGACGCTGAACGCGAAGAGCGCCAACTGGTCGGAGAAGTTCGCCCTGTCGAAGGCGAGGACGACGGGTGCGGGCAAGGGCGTGGAGGTGATCATCGGCGCCGCCTCGCAGAGCGGCACGAGGGCTACGGTCCACTACGCGCAGGGGCACGTCCTGGACACCGCCTCCAGCGGCAGCGTCGGCTACGCGACCGGCCCCATCACGAAGGGGCACATCAACGCCAAGGCGAAGACCAGCTACAGGTACACCTTCACCAAGCCCGGCTACACCCCCGGCACCGTCTCCTACGACTCCGCCGTCTACCGGTGCGACAACTACTACGGCACGACCGGCTGCGCCTTCCCCGACGCGCCGACCGGCGTCAGCATGATCAACCAGCCGCGTATCGACGAGGGCATCCGCAAGCTCCGCGCCCGCGGCGGCCACTACGGCGACCCCAACGGCGGCAAGCCGCTGCACTGGATGATCAACGACAAGCAGAAGGCCAAGAACCGGGCCGCCGTCTGCCCCAGGACCCCGCCCGCGGACATGAAGCGCGCCGGCCGGACCTCCTGCGACGAGTACCCCTTCGCCTCGACCTACGAGGGCGGCACCCACCTCGCGGCCAAGGAGCGCACGATCACGTGGGTGAAGAAGGCCGAGAACGACAGCCAGGGCGCGACCATCACCAACTGGCGCCGCGCCTTCCACGTCATGGACCACGACCCCTTCTACGTGATCGTCTGAACCGCCGCACGACCCTGTGCCAGACCAAAGGTGCCCGTGGCTGCCTCGGCGGCGACGGGCACCTGTACTGCGTGAATCCCGGGAGCCCTCATGCTGGTGCACGAAACAGAGTTCACCGTCGACCTCGGTGAGAGCGGCTACCTCATCGGCTTCACCGAGCACGACGACTTCCCGGACGAGATGCCCTACGGGTGGCGCTGCGGCCCCGCCGGAACCACCAGCGCCGTCGTCCTGACCACCACCGACACCGGCCCCCTGCGACTCACCCTCCAGATCCACGACGGCCCCCCGCCGCCCGAGACCGCCAAGACCTGGGAACCCGCGGAAGAGATCAGCCTCCGAACCGAGACCGACCGCATCCACCTCGCCACTCTCGACCCCGGCGACGTCACCGACGCGTGGCCGGAGGCGGAACCACCGCTCGGCATGCCGGCCGCTGCCGAACCGGGCCAGTGGGTGCGGCTCCGCCTGTACTGCCACGCCGACGATCCCGAGCCCGGCATCGGCGACCACGGAGAACGCCACCTCATCCAGCTCTGGCAGGCACCCGCCTCCGCTCCGGTGCACCCGGCTCTCGGCGAAGAGGACCGGCAGGCACGCGCGGAGTACGCCGCGAGCCACGACGGCGCCATGGAGGAGTACACCATCGAGCTGCCGTCCCAGCAGTGATCCGCCCCGCCATCCCTGTCGCGTTCACGCCCGTGGGTGCCGTGTCCGGCCTGGGCGGTCGGCTGTCCCACACGCTGAGGTCTGGTCTCGTCTGCTGCGCTGGTGGCAGTCATGAAGGTCAGGGCAGACCTGTGGTCAGGTCTGCCCTGAGCGGTTGGGTGTTGTGGTTCAGCCGGAGCCTCGCACTGTTGGCCAGGTAGCGAGACTCGCCTGGGCGGCAATAGCGTGGTGGCCGAAGATCTGCTGGGGCGAGAGGGCGGCATGGCAGGGATGGATCTGCGGTTCGCCGCCTACGTGCCGCATCCGGTCCAGCGGCACGCCCCGGCGTCCGCGGTGGTGGCGGAGGCGGCAGCGGACGAAGTGCCGGCGCTGGCTGTGTTGCAGGCCAGGGCGCGCGGTGGTTCGGCGCGCGAATGGGCGGACCGCATCCATCGGGCGCGCTGCAGCGAGCGCAGCCTGGTGCTCACTGCGAAGGTATCTGGTGAAGCCGTCGGGTACGCGAACGTGGCGTTCCTTCCTGAGCACCCTGTGGACCATGCCCCGGCCGGCTACTACCTGACCGGCGTCACGGTGGATCCTGCCTGGCGGCGTCGCGGCATAGCGAGGCTGCTGACCCGGCAGCGCATGGACTGGGTTTGGGAACGGGACTCGGCAGTCTGGTGCTTCATCTCCGCCAGGAACCGCGCCTCGCTCGACCTGCACCGAGAACTCGGGTTCGATCACGTGCTGATCGGTGCCTCGTTCCAAGGCGTCGAGTTCACCGGCGGTGAGGGTTGGCTTCTGCGAGCGGACCCGCCGCAATCGTGACGGCAGGGGTGCGTGGATTCCGGACGGGCTCAGCCGCACGCGGGGGCACTGGATTTGCGATGCCACTGGCCCAGCATGCCCAGGGCGGTGTCGGGCCGGCAGTGGATGCAGGGCGCGACCTGGCTGCGGTGCGGCTGGTCGGCGTATCTCACCGATGTCCTGCTGTGACTGGGCATGTTGCCGTGGAACATGTCGCCTCACAGTTGATCACGGCTGCTGTCGGCCTGCACTCGGCGCGGCCGACCGTCGACCCCATGGCTTGAAGACGGACAGGATGACGTTGGCGAGATACAGCAGGAGCGCGACGGCCGGGACGATCACCATGTTGTAGCGGATGAATCCCAGATCCATGGCTGAGATGGGGCCCACCGGATGCCGTGCCAGGGTCGCCTCCCGCGGTCTCAGTGACGGACCAGGCAGAACGGATGACCTGCGGGGTCGCTGTATATCCGCCAACTCCGCCCGTCCGCACCGTCGTCCAGCACCCTGGCGCCCTGGGCCAGCACCTGTTCTTGAGCGCGCTCCAGGTCGGCGACACCGAAATCCAGGTGGAACTGCTGTGGCCGGCTCGGGTCCGGCCACAGCGGCGGCTGATACTCCGCTACCCGCTGGAAGGCCAGGACGAGGCCGGACGCCGTATGCAACGTGGCCCAGTCCTCGCTGAGCGCCCATCGCCGATCCGGCTGGTTGACGGTGCCGCCGAGAAGCGACTCGTAGAACTCTGCGAGTTCACCGGGGTCGGAGCAGTCCAGCACCACGCACTGCAGATCAGCGATCACGGGAGTGGATCCTAGGCTGCTACCCGCTTGCCCGACCAGGTGGTGGACGAGGCCGGGGGAGAGGTCTTCGACTGCGAGGGCCACAGCGGCGAAGCGCTCGTCATTCGGGGCACGGCGCGGTGTAGGCGAGTTCCGGTATGTAGTCCGGCCATTGTGCGGGGGTGAGTGAACCGGCGGTGGTTGCGCAGATCCGCCGGATCGCCTGGTCGAGGCCGAGAGGGGTGAGCGCGATGGTCCCGTCCGGCCCCGCTGTGGCCAGGAGTTGCCCGTCCGGGCGGTACGCGGCCGTCTCGATCGCGTCCGTGTGCCCGGCGGTGATCCCCCTGCCCCATGCGGCCGGTCGGGCGGGATCGGTCAGGTCCCACAGCAGGGCGGTCCGGTCCTCGCCGGCGGAGGCCAGGGTGTGACCGTCCGGGCTGAAGCCCACCCAGGTCACCCGGCTGGTGTGACCGGTCAGCGATGTGCCGAGGGGCGTGGCGTGAGCGGGGTGGGAGACATTCCACAGGCGTACGTCGTGGCCGACGCCGGCGGTGGCCAGCAGCCGTCCGTCGGGGCTGAACGCGCCCCACAGGGTGCCACCGGTGTCGCCGGTGCGGATGTCCGGCAGGGCCCGGGGACGTACCGGATCGCGGATGTCCCACAGCCGGACCTTGTCGTCCTCGCTGGTGCTGGCCAGGGTGTGGCCGTCCGTGCTGATGGCCGCCCAGCGGACGAGGCTGATGTGCCCGGTGAGCGGGGTGCCGAGGGCGGCGGGGCGTGCGGGGTCGGTGACGTTCCACAGCCGCAGGCTGTACTGCGGGCCGCCGGTGACCAGTACGCGTCCGTCGGGTGTGAAGGCCAGCACGCCGTCGGCCTGGCCGGCGCCGCCGGTGCGGATGGTGCCGGCCGGCCGGGGGCGGGCCGGGGCGGAGGCGTCCCAGAGCCGGACGGTGCCGTCGCTGTCGGCGCTCGCCAGCAGCCTGCCTCGCGGCTGGAACTCCACCCGGGTGGCGAGGTGTTCGCCCGGCAGTTCGCTCAGCCGTCCGGCCCGCGCCGGTGCGCGGACGTCCCACAGGCGTACGGCCCCGGCGTCCGCGCAGGCCAGGCTGCGGCCGTCGGGGCTGAACGCGACGCTGGTGACGTTGCCGAGGTGGCCGGTCACAACGGTGTTCGGCAGATGCCACAGTCGTACGGTGTGGTCGTCGCTCGCGCTGGCCAAGGAGCGCCCGTCGGGGCTGAACGCGATCCAGTTGACGAATCCGGCGTGGCCGATCAGCGGCTCCCCGAGAGCGGTCGGATGCGCCGGGTCGGAGACGTCCCACAGCCGGATGGTGTGGTCCGCGCCGCCGGTGGCCAGGATCCGGCCGTCCGGCGAGAACGCCACCGCCAGCAGGGTGTCGCCGTGGCCGGTCAGCGGCTCGCCCAGGGGTTTGGTGCGCGCCGGGTCGGAGACGTCCCACAGCCTGACTTTGCGGTCGTTGCCCACGCTGGCCATCAGCCGGCTGTCCCGGCGGAACGCGACCGCGTAGACGACGTCCGGGGCGCTCAGCGGCTTGACCCACAGCCTCGGGCGCGTTCGGTCGGTGACATTCCACAGACGGATCACATGATCGTGGCCGGGGGCTGCCACCGTACGTCCGTCCGGGCTGAAGGCGGCCGAGGCGACGGCCGCGCTCGCCCCGGTGAGTGGGCGGCCGACCGCCCTGGCGTGCGCGGGGTCGGAGACGTCCCACAGCCGCACGGTGCGGTCCTGGCCGGCGGTGGCCAGGGTGCGCCCGTCGGGGCTGAACGACACGGAGAAGACATAGTCGCGGTGCCCGGTCAGCGGCCTGCCGAGAGCTCTTCGGTGCAGCGGATCCCGGATGTCCCAGAGCCGTACCGTGCGGTCCCGGCTCGCGCTGGCCAGAGTTCGGCCGTCCGGTGAGAACTGCAGCCAGTACACCCAGCTGGTGTGGCCGGTCAGCGGCGTGCCCAGCGGGACGGGGTGCGCGGGGTCGGCCAGGCTCCACAACCGGATGGTGTCGTCACCGGCTCCCGTCGCGAGGGTGTGCCCGTCCGGTGAGAACGCGACGGCATAGACCGCCTGGCTGTGCCCGGTGAGCACGGAGGACAGGGCGACGTTCTGGGTGTCCAGGAGGCCCGCGGCGGCTTCGCGGTCCGGCCGCAGCCGATGTGCCGCCACGTACATCCGCGCCGCCAGCGACGGATCGGTCGCATGGAGCTGGCCCGCCCTGGCCACCACCTGCTCGGCCACGGCCAGGTCGCGGCCGGCGCGGGCGAGCGAGCGCTGCTGGAAGGCGATGACGGCGGCCGACGAGGCGAGCACGAGCAGGGCGGTCACCGCGGACAGCAGTGACCGGAAGCGCCGGGCGGTGCGAGCCGCCGCCCGCCGTTCCTGTTCCCGGGTGGCGATGCTGGCGTCGAGGAACGCGCACTCGACCGGTGTGAGGTCCGCGCGGTGTCCGGTGAGGAGTTCCTCGGCCGTGGCGAGGCGGGTGCCGCGGTGCAGGGCCCCGGGCTCCCGGTCGAGTGCGTCCCAGGTGCGGGCCGCCTCGGTGAGCTGCCGGTGGACACGCAGGCGGTCGCGGGCGCCGTCGATCCAGGACTGCAGGCGCGGCCATGCGGTGATCAGTGCTTCGTGCGCCAGGTGCACCGTTTCACCGTCGAGCGTGATCAGCCGCGCGCGGGCCAGTCGTTCCAGCACCGACGCGGTGTCCGCGGGCCGGCCGGTGGCGCTGTGCGCCCGCAGTTCCGCGTGGTCGGCGGGGCGACTGGTGTCCTGGGCTCCTTCACCGGGCGTGATCAGCCGCAGCAGGATGCGCCGGGCGGTCTCGGCCTGGTTCGTGGAGAGCCCGCGGTAAAGCTCCTCGGCCGTACGGGTCAGAGCACCGTGGACACCGCCGGCCGCCTCGTACGCGGCCAAGGCGAGGGTTCGGCCCTTGCGGCGGCGCCAGGTCTCCAGCAGGGCGTGGGACATCATCGGAAGTCCGCCGGGTTCCTCGACGACGTCCTCGACGATCCGGGCGGTCAACGCGCGTTCGACGATCAGCCCCGCGGCCGCGGCGGGCTTGACGATGGCCTCCCGCAGCTCGTCCGGTCCCATGGGGCCGACGAGGAGGGTGGCGTCCCGCAGGGCCGCGGCGAGGGCACGGTGCTCGGCGCACCGGCCGAGGAAGTCCGCTCGTACCGCGATCACCACCCGCAGCCTGCTGCCCGGTTCCGCCGTGCAGGCCAGAGCGTGGAGGAAGGCGGCGCGCTCGGCCGGATCCGCGCAGAGGGTGAAGAGCTCCTCGAACTGGTCGACCACGACGACCGTGTCACCGGGTTCCCGGCTCGCCGTCAACGCGTCCGCGTGCGTGGAGAACGGACGCGAGCCGGGGGTGAGGATCCGGATGGCCGCCGGCCGGCACTCCGGCAACCCCTCGGCGCGCAGGGCCGGGATGAGCCCCGCGCGCAGCAGCGAGGACTTGCCGCTGCCGGACGCGCCCACCACCGCGACCATGCGGCGGGTGCGGACACGGTCGGTCAGTTGCGCCACAAGCTGGTCGCGTCCGAAGAACAGATCCCGGTCTCCGGGTTCGAAGCGGGCCAGCCCCCGGTAGGGGGAGTCCGCGTCGCCGGCGTCGTCCGGCTCGGCAGCCACGTCCCGGGCCGCCGCCTTCCAGCGCCGCTCCCACTCCCCAGGATCCGCGCCGCAAGCGCGCACATAGGCCAGCACCACCGGCAAGGACGGCAGTTGCTCACCCGCGGCCGCCCTCGACAACGTGGCGACCGAGTAGTCGGTGCGCTGCGCCATGGCCCGGTAGGTCAGGCCTCCCGCGTCCTGGCGCAGCTTGCGTAATGCGAACGCGAAACGCTGGACCGGCCCGGACGCCGGATCCAGCGGGCCCTCACGACGCCCCATCCCATCCCCATGGTCAGTGCGGACAGCGAGGGACAACCTTGGCACCGTCTGCCCGCGGTCGCATCCGTGAGCAGCATGTTTTGGCCGATCGGCTCCGGCGAGACGGCCGCCGGGAGTTTTGTTTCATGCGGCGATCCATGGGTGCGCAACAACGAGCCGGCCCGAAAGCATGTGACGGGTCGGCGGCGCAGGCACCTCGCCGGGTGCGTACCGCTGCCGTACGGCGTGGCCGGGACGCGGCCGCGTCCACCACTCACGGGGGAGCCGTCGTCCCGGGTCCGCGGTCCGGGGCCGGGACGACGGCGTGGCCGTGACGACCAGGCCGGAAACGGCGGCAAAAGGGGGCGTGCGGCCGCGATGTTCCCCAGACCCCCAGAGCGAGTCGGGGAGGCGGCTGTCGGCCGCGTGCCCGTGACGGCCGCACATCCGTGGCGGCAGCGCGACGTCATGACCACCGCCGAACGGGCGGACGAGCGAAAGGAACCACCGATGGCGCATCCTCTCCGGCTCCGGCGGCAGCGTCAGGGGGCTTCCGCCCGCACGAGACGCGGCACGCGGACGGGGGTCCTCGGCGCGCTGGCCGCGGTGACCGTCACGACCACGCTGCTCGCCACCGCGGCATCGGCGACGGCCCAGGCGCCACGGCCGCGGCAGGCAGCGGACACCTTTGTCCGAGGACTCGACGTCAGCGCCTACCAGGAGAGCGTGGACTGGCCGTCGGTGGCCGCCGCCGGAGCCTCGTTCGCCTACGTCAAGGCGACCGAGGGCACCTCGTACATCAGCTCCCGCTTCTCCCAGCAGTACGACGGTGCGGCGCAGGCCGGCCTGATGCGCGGTGCCTACCACTTCGCCAGGCCGGACAAGTCCTCCGGCACCGCCCAGGCCGACTACTTCGTGGATCACGGAGGCGCCTGGCGGCCCGACGGCAAAACCCTGCCCGGCGTGCTGGACGTCGAGCCCACACCCGGCACGCCCACCTGCTACGGGGTCAGCCCCAGCGCGACGGTCGGCTGGATCGCCGCCTTCGACGACGAGTACCGGCGTCGCACCGGACGCCATCCGGTGATCAACACCAACGCGTCGTGGTGGTCACAGTGCACCGACAACTCCTCCGCCTTCGCCGCCACCAACCTGCTCTGGATCGGCAGCTACACCGGCACCCCGCACCCCCTGCCCAACGGCTGGTCCACCTACGCCATGTGGCAGACCGCCGACTCCGGAACCCTTCCAGGCGACCAGGACGTGTTCAACGGCACCGCGCAGGACCTGCGGAACCTCGCCGCCGACGGCTCGTACACACCGCCCCCGCCGCCACCGGTGAGCGCATGGCCGATCGTCCAGCAGGGCTACCGCGGCCGCCAGGTGGCCACCATCCAGTACCTGCTCGACGCCCACGGCGCGGCACTGTCGGCCGACGGCTCCTTCGGTCCCGCCACCCGGGACGCCGTGGCCGCCTTCCAGACCCGCAGCCACCTCACCGCCGACGGCGTCGTGGGCCCCAACACCTGGAAGGCGCTGATCACCACCGTCCAGCAGGGCGACCAGGGGCCGGCCGTCACAGCGGTGCAGGCCGAACTCGACGCCCACGGCGCGACGCTGTCGGCCGACGGCTCCTTCGGTCCCGCCACCCGGGACGCCGTCGTCGCCTTCCAGACCCGCAGCCACCTCACCGCCGACGGCGTCGTAGGCCCCAACACCTGGCTGGCGCTCGTGAATTGACCACTGAGGCGCAGGCCGTTCCGGCACCGCCTCAGCCCGCAGAGGAACAACGGATCAACCCGATTGGAGTCACCGTGTCACACAACAAGCTCGTCCGGGCCCTGGGAGTCCTCGCCGTCACGGCGAGCGTGCTCGGCACCGCGGCCACCGGCGTCGCGGCCGCAGCTCCCACCGCGTCCTCCAGCGCCATGGCGCCGGCGGTGCACGGCTGCAACTACACCACGTCCCAGCCCCTCCTGCGCCCCGGTTCCTCCGGCAGCGCCGTCAAGGAGCTTCAGTGCCTGCTGAAGTACTGGGGCTTCGACCCCGGCGCCGTCGACGGCATCTTCGGCAGCGGCACCGAGAAGGCGGTCAAGCAGTTCCAGGCCTGGTGGCCGCTCGCCGTTGACGGCGTCGTCGGCCCCGACACCTGGACCGCCCTGAAGAGCTGACCGCACACACCACCGGAGCGGCAGGGCACGCCCGGGCACGACAGGCCGGGCGCGCCCTGCCGCCAGACGTCCCGGTGGGGGAGGGCCTCACCCGGGATGAGCCGGTGGCCACGACCGCGGTCACCGGCCTGCCGCGCCCGGCCGGACGTCGCGCTCACGGCGCGGCAACCTGCACGCCTCCACCTGCGCCGTGTACCAGGAGATCCTGCGGCTGCGGACCGACCACGTCGACGGGGACCTCGTGTTGGTCGAGGGCGTCGGCCCTGGATGCGACCCGCGTGAGCGTGCGGCGAAACTGCGGGCGGAGACGACCGAGGAGCAGGCCTGGCACGCTGTTACAGGCTTTGCCGAGCGGCTTGTCTTCACGCCTCTGGTGGGACTCCACCAGGTCTGTGCCTTCCGGGCCGAGGTGTCTCCTGCGCCTCGGCCCGGTCGGCCGTCAGGTCCGAGGAACCGCCTGGCCGGAGGAGCCGCCGGCGCCGGGCAGGCCGACTCTGTCCCCTGCGGACCAGGTGCGGACGGCGGGGCCGTGCGGTCCGCCGACCAGGCTGCTCAGGATCTGAGCGTGGGCGCTCAGCGCCGGGGGGCTGAGCACCGCGTCGTGAACGAGGAAGACCTCGCCGGGTCCGACCTCCCTGACGTAGTCGACGACCTCGGCCAGCTTCACCCACGGCGCACCGGCCGGCGCGAGGAGCGTGCGCACCTCCTCCTCCGGGACGGTGAGCGCGTCGCCCGGGTGGAAGAGCCCGTCGACCAGGAAGCCGACGTTGTCGAACTCGGCGAAGTCGCGGTGGATGGTGGCGTGCTTCTCCCCGTACACGTGGAATTCCAGGGGGCCGACGTCGAAAGCGTCGCCGTGCCGGACGGTGTGGACGCGGCCGCCGAGGTCGGTGAGGTGGCGGGCGACCGCCGGGTTGGTCCAGATCTCGATGTCGCCGCCGGCCTCCCGCAGCCGGTCGGGGACGAAGTGGTCCACGTGCTCATGCGTGATGAGCACCGCGTCGGCTCCCTCCAGTGCGTCCGGGTCGCTGAAGCAGCCGGGGTCGATGACGACGGTGCAGCCCTCGTGCTGCAGCCGTATGCAGGAATGCCCCAGTGAGGTGATCTGCATGGCTGATCTCCCTTCCATTTATACAGCAGGACTGTACAGTATTGCTGTACATCTGTGCTGCGGGTACGGTGATGCCGTGAACGAGCAGGAGATCGCGAGCGACTTGCGAGCCGTCGTCGGAAACCTGGTGCGGCGCGCGCGGGCCACCGATGCCATGCCGCAGGCGCAGGCCGCGGTGCTGGGTTTCCTCGACCGCGAAGGGCCCATGACCACCAGCGAGCTCGCGGCCCGGCAGCAGGTCCGCCACCAGTCGGCGGCGCGGGTCGTCGGCCAGCTCGTGGAACTGGGCCTCGTCCGCCAGAAGCCTCATCCGGACGACGGGCGCAAGGTCCTCGTCGTACTGACCGATCCAGGCATGCAGGCACTCCAGGCACGTCGCGGCCGCCGGGCCGACTGGCTCGCCGAGGCCATCAGCGAAGAGCTGTCCCCCGCCGAACAGCAACAGCTCGCGGAGTCCGTCTCGCTCCTCAAGCGGCTGGCCGGGCACGGCGATCGCGGCTGAGTGCCCCGCCGCCGATCAGGCGGTGCCTCCCGCAAAGGCGGTCGGGTTCCGCTCTGTTTGGGGGACTGCGGTCACGCGGCGAGTGCGAGTGGCTCTGTCGAAGGCTGCGGGAGGCATTTGTTGCTGGGTTCGGACGGCACCTGTGGATCGGGAGGCCGGGAAGTGTCGTTGAGTCTTGATGTCGCCGAGCGGTCGACTGGCGGGTGGTGACTGCTGGGGGCCGGGATTCGGCTCGGCCTCGGCAGGGTTACTGTCCGGGGATCACGGCTGACGCGAGTGGTGCGGGCTGCGACTGCTGGATGAGGGGGGCCGGTGCCGGCATCCACCGTCACTGAAGTTGCAGGACACCAGGTGCTCTGTCTTCGAAGATCTCGGTCAACCAGTCGAAGACGGTTGATCCGCGCTCTTCACGCGCCGCGGCCAGATCGGCACTGACCGCTGGGCGGTTCGTGGGGTGGCAGCGCGACAGGCGGATCTCCAACTGCCGAGCAGTCTCTGGATAGCTCAAATACTCGCGAGACGCCTGATGGTCCCGCCACTCAACCACGTAGTCATCGTCGTCGGGCGTCCCGAACCCACCGCTGAGGCAGTCGGCGAAAGCGTCGAGATTTCTGCCGAAGTAGCCACCGGGACCGTTGATCGTCTCGCCGATGACTCGCCAGAAGTCTTCCAGCGTCCTGATCTGGGTGCCGTCCAGCACGTATATCGCGGTCACAGCCCGCAGGATACGTGCGGCTCCGTGACGTGCCCCTCCATTTTGAACCCGTGAGACGCCGAACGACGGGCCCAGCTGTCGCATGGTCAAGTTCGTGCGGTAGTACACCGCGACCAGCAGCACCCGCTCAGCACATAACACCCCAGCCATACACAGGAGATGCCCAACTCGCGGCCTTGGGGAGGGGAACACGGTGTGGAGAGTTGACCAGTTCCCGGCACGATGACGTTTTCCCGGCGCGGGGGCGGGGTTGATCGGGCGGCGGGTGGGCGCGTCGCCGGGCCTTGGGGAGCTTGTGGCGCTGCTGTCGCCACCGTCGCCGGGGCGCGGATGGTTGTTACTCACTTTCGGGTGTCGGCTGGGTGGTGGGACGGGCCGCGGAGCGGCGTTCGTGGCGTGGTACGGCTTGATGGGGTGTCAAAGGGAGCATTCCACGCATTGATGGAGCATGCAGGTAAGAGTCACGGAATTATGGGCGATATGTAACATCGCCCGTGTATTGCGCGTACTTGGCGTGTCGGCGGGGAGGGTGCGGTGTGCGGCCAGCCGGCCGTCACCGCCTTCGCGTAAGCCCTGCTCACGGCCTGCGGCCGCGGGAGGGTTGCGTCGACACCCTGCAGGGAGAGCCTGTGTGCGTTTCCGCTGTCGTGCCCGATGCCGGTAGAACTCCGGGTGCGTGTAACGCTTTGCCGACGAACGCCGGTCACCGGGCCTCGGTGACCGGCGAGGCGGAGGGCCCGCACCGGTGACGCCTCCAAAGCGTCGGCGTCGGCTGAATCGTCCCCTTCCGGCGACGGCTGGGTTCTTCGTCACCGGTCCACTTGTCAGCCGTCGCCGGTCGGCGGACGCCTACCGCCTCGATGGCGACCGCCACGAGGGCCGGGCGGAAGCGGACTGTCCGTGGTGCCGATCACTGCACCGGGGCGAAGAAGCGGCGACCGCGCGAGCAGGCCAGGACCGGTAGCGAACCAAGTACACAGCACACTCGGCCCCGGGGGCGCGAGGTGTGCGAACGAAGCATAGGCAGAACGGAGCGAGATCATGCAGACCACCACCGCATCGACCGATCGAGCGTGGGATCATGCCCCGGCGGAGGACTTCTTGCTGGCGCCGCCCAAGCCCGCGGACCGTATTGCCTGCCGTGTCGATCCTCGCGACCTGCGGCGCCTGAACCTGTACGCCGTGCTGACCACGGCTGGGATCGCTCCTTGGCCAGGAGACCGGGAAGCGATCGAGAAGCTCAGCGCACTGCCCGACAGCGTGCACGAAGCCCTGCTCCACTGGCTCAGCTCCGGCAGGTGACGCTGCACGCCAGCACAGCGCGTCCCGGGGGCCGCATGCGGGGCAGGAAGGCCTGGTTCAATGCGCGGGCGCTGCATGCCTTCGCCGGCATCGCAGCGGCTCCCAGCTGCCGGCGGCGTCGGGGCGCCGCCGGCCTCCAGCGCGCCCGGCTGACCGGCATCTGCCTCAAGGGCGAGGACCTCATCCGCGGAAAGCATCCCGCAGCAAAAGAAGCGCAGCATCCGGTCGTACCCGAGGAAGCCTTCGAAGCTCTCGGGCAGCGCACGCGAGACGGCACGGCGAACCCGGCCGGGTCACGGCGACGACGGTGGCGCTGGAGCCTTCGTCTGGTGCATGTCACCGATCGTCTGCCATAACCGCAGCGCCCGCCCGTGGTGCTCGCGCGCCAGGTCATGGACGCCGGCGGCGGCGTCCAGGTCGCCGATCAGCTGCCAGCAGGCGGCCTCGTCATGGCGGTCGCCGTGCCGGTGGAACAGGTCCGCCGCGCGTTCCAGCGCCGGGGCCGCCCGGTCCCGGTCGTGCTGACCGGCGTAGACGCGGCCGACTTCCAGCAGCGTGTACGCGGCGCACCGCTCGTCGGCCAGTTCTTCGAAGGTGGCCAACGCCTGCCACAGGCAGCGCAGCGCCTCGTCCGGGTCACCCCGGCGGTCGTGGAGCCGGCTGAAGCGCCGCAGCACGACCGCCACCCGATGTCCGTCGTCGAGAGCCCTGGCCTGGCGCAGGGCCTCGCCGAACCAGGACTCCGCCACGTCGAGCTCGCCCTGCATGAGCCGCATCACGGCCATCGAACAGGACAGCTGCGCTTCGAGGTGCCGGTCGCCCTCACCGACCGCGATGGCCAGCGCCTGCTCGACACGGTCGGCGGCTTCGCCGTAACGGCCCTGCACCCGGCTGACCGTGCCGAGCATCGCCACCGACAGCGCCTCTCCGCGCTTGTCCCCGCCGTCCTGGCACAGCCCGATGGAGGACTCCAAGGTATGGGTCGCCCCGTCGAACTCGTCTCGGTAGATGTGCAGTTGGCCCAGTCCGCGCAGCAGCACCGATGCGCCGCGCACGTTGCCGGCGGCCTCGGCCGCGTCCAACGCGAGCCGGTGCCCGTGCTCCCAGTCCTGATACAGGCACCGGTGGTCGTAGTAGGTCACCGTGCCGGCCGTCAGCTCCCAGGCCAACTCGTCCAGTCCCCAGTCCACGGCCAGTTTCACCGCGCCGAGCAGGTTTTCGCGTTCCACGTCGAACCAGCCGACCGGGTCGGCCATCAGCCGGTTCACGACCGCGTCGGGCAGCGACCGGCGCGGCGCCGAACCGGGCTCGCCGACCAGCAGCCCGGCCGGCAGCCGATCGGTGCCGCGGCCGGCCAGATCGAGCCAGGTGGACAGCACCCGGACCATCGCGTCCCTCTTGTCCGCGGCCGGCAGTTGGGCGGCGATCTCCACGGCACAGGTCCTGATCAGGTCGTGCAGCCGGTAGCGCGGCTGGCCGATGGCGTCGGTGGCGGTGAGCCGTACCAGACTGGCGTCGACGAGGGTGTCCAGCACCTCCTCGGCGTCCGGGCGGTCCAGCAGTGGGCCGAACACCCAGCCGGGCAGGGTGTAGGCGCCGAGCAGACCCAGCAGGCTCAGCGCGCGCACCGCGTCGGCCGGCAGCAGCCGTAAGCTCAGTTCGACGCTGGCTCGCACGCTGAGGTCCCCGATCCTCAGCTCGGCCAGCCGCCGGGACTCGTCCTCGATCCGTTCCCGCAGCACCCGCAGTGACCAGGCCGGGCGGCCGGTGAGCTTGGCGCTGGCGATCCGGATCGCCAGCGGCAGGTTGCCGCAGCAGTCGAGGATCGCGTCGGCCTCCGCCGGTTCCCGCTCGACGCGCCGCCGCCCGACGATGCCGGTGAACAACTCCCGCGCCTCTGCGGGCCTCAGCACGTCCAGGTCGATGTGCCGGGCGCCGGGAAGTTGCGTCAGCAGAGTGCGGCTGGTGATCAACACGGCACAGCCGTCGGCCCCCGGTAACAGCGGCAGCACCTGATCGGCGTGACCGGCGTCGTCCAGCACCACCAGCATCCGGCGGTCGGCCAGCAACGACCGGTAGAGCGCGGCCCGTTCGGACAGGCCGTTGGGAATCGCGCTGCCGGCGATCGAGAGTGCCCGTAGCGCCTCGGCCAGCATCAGCGCCGGGTCCCGCGGCTCGTCCGACGTCCCGGCGAGGTTGAGGTAGAGCTGCCCGTCGGGGAAGGCGGCGCTCGCCAGCCGCGCGGCGTGCGTCACCAGACAGGACTTGCCGACACCGGGACCGCCCACGATGACGGCCACCGGGGCCCGGTCCGGCGCCGACGCGTCGAGTAATCGGTCGACCTCGGCCAGCGCGTCGGCTCGGCCCACGAAATCCGTTACATCGAGCGGCAGTTGGCGCACCGGCATCGCCATGACCGGTTCGGCGGCCGCCGCGCCGGGACTTTCCGGTCGTGGGTCCGAGGGACCGCTCGCAGGGGCAGAGGCCGCCAGGGCGGGATCGGCGACCAGGATGCGCCGATGCAGCGCCTGGATCGGCGGGGTGGGGTCGACGCCGAGTTCGCCTGCCAGCGTCCGGCGCAGCCGCTCGTACACCTGCAGCGCCTCGCCCTGTCGCTGGCACCGGTAGAGGGCGACCATCAGGAGTTCGGCGACGTGCTCGTCGTAGGGGTGCTCGCGCAGCAGGGCGGTCAGCTCCTCCATGACCTCACGATGACGCCCCAGGTCGAGTTCGATGCCCAGACACAGTGTGTGCGTGGCTGCGCGCTTCTCGTTCAGCCGTGCCGCATCGACCTCCAGGGCCCGGCTGGCGATGTCGACCAGGGCGTCACCGCGCCAGCAGGCCAGCGCGCGCCGCAGCGCGACAGCTGTCTCGAACGGGGCCTTGTGTCGTTCGGCGAGGTGCCGCTCGTGGTCGAACTCCAGGAGGTCGAGCTGATCCGGGGCCAGGTGAATCTGGTAGCCGCCGCGCCGCGTGCTGATCAGGGAGCCGGGTGCTCCGCACGCGGCAAGGTTGCGGCGCAGCCCGGAGAGAGCGTCCTGGACCTGACGGACCGCGGTGGCGGGTGCTTCCCCGTCCCACATCACGGCGACGAGCCGTGATGTGGCGACGACGTCGTTGGCGTCGACCAGAAGCGCGGCCAGCATCTTGGCCTGCCGTGGTCCGTCGAGCCGGACCTCGCGCCCCTCGATCTGGGCCTGTAACGGCCCCAGCACACCGAACCTCATGTTTCCCCCAGCACTTCGCGATCAGCGCCGCTTCCCCCGGCTGACCTGGCATTAGGACGAACCTAGGACGGCCGACGGAGGCATGTCCATAGCGTCACCCAGGGCCACTCAGCCATTCCTGCGCAACGAAAGGAACAGCGACGAAACCCTCGGTCAAGGCAGCGGTGGTGGCCGCGACGACGGCCGTCGCCACTGTCACCACGACCGGAGTGGCCCAGGCCCATGGCCGACCCGATGGGTCGGTCGGACCGCAGCTTTCACCGGCCGAGCGGCCACGCCCAGCCGAGGCAGCACGGTCGATCCGAGCCGAAGTTCGTCACCGACGCAGGAACGCGCCGGATGAGGAACGAGGCCCACGCTCATCGGTCTCGCGAACCACGCGAAAGCGTCGACACTGGAAGGTACACATGAGTTTCAAGAAGGCACTCACCGTCTCGGCGGCCGTTGCGGCCTCTCTGGCCGGCAGCCTCCTCACCGCGTCCGGCGCCCACGCCGCCACCCCGTCGTCCAGCACCCACGTCGTCTCCCCGGCGTACAGCGCCCACGCGTGCCGGTCCTGGACCACGCACGACTACGCGTACGTCACCGACAACATCTGGATCGACTCCTGCTACTACGTCGAGAACAACGGCTACACCGTCTCCGCCACGATCCCGTTCGAGAACTACTCCGGCAACACCGCCGAGTACTGCGCGCACGCGATCGACGTCAACACCGGCCGCTGGGCCCACGACTTCGGTTGCGACTACCCGACCAACGCCTCGTCCGGTACGGCCTACCCCGGCAGGTACGGTGGAGCGCCCGGGTACAGCCAGTACTGGAACGCGCCCGCGGGCACCTACGTGGTCTCGGCCGGGTTCTGGCTGAACGGCCACTACTACGGCGACGTACAGAGCCCGAGGACCACCATCGGAGCGCACTAGCGAGCGGCCGCCGTCGCGAGGCACAAAGCTGGTGGCCGCCCGCCCGCTCGGCAAAGGGTCCTGGCCTGAAGACGCCGTCCAGGCGCCGCCGGCGAGGCGATCGGCGAGAACCTCCACACGTGTGGCGTAGCTGTAGCGCTGCTTCATGGCGAGGCGGGCGAGTACCAACTCGCGCAAGCCGGAGGTGACACGGGGCGGCTCAGTCCGAGCAGGGCGGCGATCTCGTTCCGGCCCATCCCTACACACGACGCCGGGCCCGCCACCGCCTACGGGCTCGGCCTGAGCCGCCTGACAGCCCCCAGGCCCAGCTGCGAGTCACCTGGAGTACGTACCCGGCGTATGCCCGAACAGGGCGTGGTGAAGGCGCAACTGGGTGCGCCACCGGGGAAAAGTCATGCCGAGGCCACTGTGGAACAGCCGGGACGGTGTGCGGTTGCTCGCCCCGACCTCGCGCCCGAGTCCGGTGAGCGTGCGGTTGTCCGCGGGGTCCGAGCGCAGGATGTCGCACACCGTCCGCAACAGGGGAGTGGTCGGTGTGGGCAGATGCAGTGGCTGAGCGTGGCAGCGGACTGACGGAGAGCACGGTGGGGGTGTCCAGGCGGAGGGGGTTCTCCTGTGCGGGCAGCCCCACCAGGTGGAGTTCGAGTTCGGACACGGCCTTGACGCCGGTGGGCCGTACGTCCGCTACGACGGGGCGAGCGGGGAGCGTCGGTCGATCCGATGGACCACTGGGGGACAGCCTCCTCTGCCCACAGTCGCACCTCAGTGCCGTCGGCCCGCAGCACCTGTCTTCCGCTGTCGCGAGATCCGCTCCCGAGCCGGGTTGACCCTCGACCTTGTACAGGGCCCAGAGTGCTGGGTGTGGAGAACGACATGCACAGCATTGGCGAGATGGCCCGCGACAGCGGTCTGGGCGTGAGCGCCCTGCGGTTCTACGACCGTGCCGGTGTGCTGGTCCCGGCCTGGGTGGATCCGGTGAGCGGGTACCGCTGGTACGAACCCGAGCAGCTCGAAGAGGCCCGGCTGCTGGCCCGCTTGCGCCGGGCCGGGATGCCGCTGCCGGACATCCGGCTGGTGCTGGCCAGTTGGTCCGGCGCGGACACCGATCTGGTCCGAAAACTGCTCAAGGCGCACCTGTGCCGCCTCGAACAGGGGCTGTCCGATGCCCGCAGCGAGTTCTCCGCGCTCCGAGCAGTACTCGATCACCGGGAGAATGCCATGACTTCGCTCCGCATCGCCACCGTCCGGCTGTCCAGCGCCGCGCCCGAGCTGGCAGCCGCGCTGGACGCGGTCCGTTTCGCGGCGAGCACCGACCCTGAGCTGCCGATGCTCGGCGGGGTCCTGTTCGACATCGAGGGCGAGAGCCTCCACGTCGTGGCCACCGACCGGTACCGATTGGCTGTCGCGCAGGCCGGCATCGCCGGGCACGAGGGGAGCCGAGTGCAGGTCATCGTTCCCACCCCGCTGGCCGACGCGATGCGGGCGCTGTTGGACAGCGAGGGACCCGTGCGGCTGTCTGTCGACGGTGACCGCGTGACGCTGGAGGTGGGGGACAGGCAGGCAGCCGGTCAGCGCCTCGACCACGACTTCCCCGACTACCGTCGTCTTCTCCCCCAGGCCGCAGGGCGCCGCGCCGTCGTCGAGGCGGCGGCCTTCCAGGAGGCCCTGGAGACCGGTCCTGTCCGTTCCGGAGAGGCCGGAGCGCCCGAGCTCAGCGTGCTCAGGGTGGAGGATGGCGGCACGGTGACCCTCTGCACTGACGGTGACGAAGAGCCGAACCGCGTCGCCGTCAACCGTGAGTTCCTGCTGGACGCGCTGGCCGCCGGGGCCCGGGACCGACTGATTCTGGAGGTCGGCACCCCCACAGTGCCGATCGCGATCCGCCGGCCCGACGACGAGGGCTCCTTCTCGATCCTGATGCCGGTCCGCCTGGAGGACTGACGGTCCACTCACCCTGATCCGGCCCGCCCCGGACCCATCGGACGCGGCCGGATCAGGGTGCTGGGGAACCCCCTTGCGTTGCCGGACCGTGCCGAACTCAACGTCCAGCTGAACGGCTACTACGCCGTCACCGCCCGGCTGACCAGGAAACCCAGGTGCGCACCGCCCGGGACGCCCGCTACTGTCTCGTCTCGTGCAGGTGCGCAGGCAGCGGCTACTTCTCCTGTCAAGAGAGCAACGCAGGTTCGAATCCTGTCGCCGGCGTCGAGCCGGTGTCGTCCAGCGGCCCAGGACGCTTACGTTGCCGCAGCCGATCTCGATCTCTGCACACTCAGGCACGAGCCGCCCGCCACGGGGGAGTACAGGCGGGCGGCTTCGTCATACCTCAGGCCACCAGGGCGCCGGCCTGCTCTTCCGGTTCCTGTGACGGCCTGGCACATGAGTGGACGAATACCTTCCCCCTGACACACCGATCACCGGTGCAGTATCAGCAGTCGTCCACGGAGTCCGGTAGCTGCGCTGGGCCGGACTCGGTGCCGTACGCGGTACGTACGGGCAGGCCCCGGTACGAGCGGTACGCGTTCTCCGCGAAGACGGCTACGACCTCGTCGGTCCGTATGCGCGGGGCTCCACGGCACCAATGCAGGTTGAGGGTGCCACGCGACATGTCCAGTGCGTGAGCCATCTCGTGATACAGCGCCGCGCACGGATCGTTCGGAGTGCCGTCGCTCAGCGGCCCGGTGTTCGTGCTGTTCCACGCGATGATGCTGTCGGTGCCCGTCCCGTTCTGCGCGTCGTCCCAGCGGTCGTCGGCCGGCATCGTGCCTGTGTCGCCGTTGCTGAGGACGATCGACGCCTTGTGCGAGGAGAACGTGAGGTACCGCACGATATTGGCGGGGTCGCCGCTGTCGTCCTCGGCTCGGTACTTGGTCATGCACCTGTTGAAAGCCGAAGCCGCCTCGGGGCTCACACTGATCTCGGCCTGGGCTTGTGGAGCGGTACCCAGCATCAGGGCGGCGACGGAGAGGGCCGTCGTCAGCGCGAAGCGTGCCGATGACGGGGGTCTGCGCCGGGAACGGAATGCCGAAGCAACGACTGCAGCACCATGACGCTTGAGGGCACTTCCCATGACTTCGCCCTCCTTTGGCATCCGAGTTCGGTACGACGACTGTCAGCATCCCGCTTTGGGGCGTTGCTGTGCTGGACGCTGCCTTCAGGGGCTGACCGCACCACAGCCGCCCCTTCACGCGAATCAGGCGCCCACGACCGCGAGGACCGTCATGACGTAAGGGATGGCGTCCTTCGCCGTCTTGACTGTGCCGTCAACGTCGAGACCGGCTCGCGCCGAACACTTCGACCTGTAGCCCGAGGCCTCGTTCCACACCCGGGGAAGAGTCCGCAGCTGCCCATCCCTCTGCCAGTTGAAGTCGCGGGACCCGCCGAAGATTCCGCCCATGGTTCCACCGACGTCGAAGATGTAGGTCTCGCCCGTTTCGAAGCGGACAACACAGGCCTCGCTGAAGCCGTATCCGACGCCGCCTGAATTGCGCACGTGCCCGGCCCAGTTGTACGTCCCGTCGGAGTGCAGGGTCAGCGCTGACCAGCCGCCGACCGGGACGCCGCCGCTGAATCTGATGTCGCGGCTGACGGTGAAATTGTCGGTGTATTGGGGGAGGGTGACCGACCCTGCCAGGGTGGTCGGCTTCCTCGACAGGCCTGGATCGACCGCGGTCGCCGTGGTCGGCAGGCCGATGCTCCCTGCCAACAGCACTGAGGCAAAAGCGGTTCCGCCATAACGCTTGAGAGTGCTCATCATGGCTACGCACTTCCTGATTACCATTGTTGACCGAGCTTGCGTCGCCTGGAAGGGCGGCTGTCCGGCTTGGCGGAAACGACGCGCCGGATTGGCATCATGCCCCTCGGGGCTGTTCTCGGTTCCGCCCGCACTGGGCCGCGTCCCCATACCGCAGTCCTATGCTGTCGGGAATTGGGGTGGCGTTGCTGTGCATGCGGGGGACCCCCAGCCATGCGAACGCCTGCACCTCCCGGGTTAATCACCCATATCCAGGTAACCCCCAACGATTTGGTTTCGCAACCCCCGCCCCGCAAAAGAAGTTGAACCCTCGATAGTAAACGAATCCACTGTTGAACCGCCACGTCGCATGTCCTATCGAGGCGCGATTCAGCTGCGCGCCAAAGGGGCAACGAATTTATGTCGAGTCTCTGGCGGGTGTGCAGGCTCCGCGACGAGGCCGGGCAGCACCTGGCGCGGATCCCTTCCCTTGTATGGATCTCCGCCACGGGATCCCGGTCCGCTGAGGTCCTCGGCGACGTGAAGGTCCGCTCGGCCGGGTGCAGCGGCAGTACTCCGGCGGTGCGGGGGCCTGTATTCGAATTACCGCTCGGTGCGCGGGTGTTGGTGTTCGATCAGTTTCTTCCTCATCTGGATGAGCGGCGCCGTCGGATCTACCTGGCCGGCGAGGCCGCCGCGCTTGGCCACGGCGGCCTCGGGGCAGCGATGCCGGCCCTGTTCGGCGCGATCCGCGCCCCGTCCACGCCGGGGACGTTCCTGCGCGCGTTCGCCCACGGCCACGCGCTCCAACTCCACGCCGTGCACCGCCGGTTCCTGGCCGGGCTGCCGTCCGGGCGCACGACGTCGCGGCGATGACTCCGGACGCTTGGCGGTCTTGCGGGTGGCCGACTCGGGTGGCGTCGCACGGTGAGGCCTGACCGGACTTGGACCCGCAGGATTTGATGATTCCAAAACGAAAGCGGACGATAAAGCCATAGCGACCTCGGAACTGTGGAGGTATGACTATGTTCAGGCGATTTACGGCCTCGGTGATGGCGGTTGCCGCCGGCATCGGCGGCGGGCTGATCGCACCGTCGGCCGCCGACGCTCAGGACTACGGGCCCAACACCTGCAGACAGGGATATGTCTGGCGGGTCGCGCGTGCCAGCGATCTCGTGTGCGTCACACCGCAGACGCGTACGGACACCGCCAACGACAACGCTCTGGCCCCCGGCCGGACCCTTCCGAACGGCTACTGCGAGCAGGGCTATGTCTGGCGTGGGGCATGGGGCCCCGGCGACCTCACCTGCGTGACCCCGCGGACCCGCGCGCAGGCGCGCTACGACAACAGTCAGGCCGATGACCGGCGGTTGGCGGTGCGGCTGTGGATCACTTCGCGAAACGGCACCCTCAAGGTCAGCGGCGACCACTTCAACGTGAACAGCCCGGTCCGCATCGTGTTCTCCGGCGCGGTCAGCAAGTCCTCGACGGTCACGGCCGCCAGGCACTCCGGACTCGCCGGCGGGAGCTTCGGTTTCGTCCCCGGCTTCCCTGGACGGTGCGCTCCCGGAAACCCGAACTCCCAGATTCGCGCGGTCGATCTGACGTCGGGTCGAAGCACGGTCAGCGTCCCGTTCGTCTACTGCGTCAGGATCGACTGAAGCCCGTTGGGGCCGGGTACTGGCCGCCCCTTGGGTGACCCTCGGGTCCGTTCGCTGCGCGGCTTCGTGACTCCTCCCCCTCATGAATGAGGGTGGCTTCTCGCTATGCCGGTTGGGCTTGGCGACGGGCCAGCCCGGCCCGCAGAACGTTGACGGCGCCCACCGTGTCCGCGTGCGCGGTGTGGCCGCACGAGACGCAGTGGAAGGTCTCCTGTGTGGGCCGGTTCTCCTTGGCGGTGTGCCCGCACGCGGGACACCGCCGGGAGGTGTCGCGGGGATCCACGGCCATCACTTCCCGTCCGGCGCATGCTGCCTTGGCGGTGAGGATCGTCAGGAACACCCCCCATCTGGCATCGGCGATCGAACGGTTCAGCCCGGCCTTGGCGCCGGCCCCGTTGGGCAGGAAGCCGCCCGGCTGCTCGGGGTCCGGCTTGGGGGCGGGGGCCTTGCTCATGTTGCGGATCTTGAGGTCTTCGTGCGCGACGAAGTCGTGCCCACGCACGAGGTCGAGCGCGGTCTTGTGTGCGTGGTCCAGGCGCTGTCGGCGGACCTTGCGGTGCAGCCGGGCCACCGTCTCGACTGCCTTGCGACGCCGTTTCGAACCGCGCTTGCACCGGGCGAGAGCCTGCTGCGCGGCCTGCAGCTTCGCGGCCGCCTTCGCGCCGTGGCGGGGATTGGGCACGAACCCGCCGCCCGAGTCGGCGAGGAAGTTGGCTACGCCCATGTCGATGCCGACCACGCTGCCCGTCGCGGGCAGCGGCTCGGGCTGAGTCTGCTCGGCGGTCAGGATCAGATACCAGCGCCTGCCCTCGCGCTTGACCGAGATCGTTTTGACCTTGCCGGCCACTACCCGGTGCTGGTGGACCTTGACGTGTCCGACGCCTTGGAGGCGGACGCGGGTGACGGGGTCGTGCGGGGTGGCGTCCCAGCGGCAGCCGTCGCCGTCCTTGGGGAACTCCACCGTGTCTAACCGCTTGGACGACCTGAAACGCGGATACCCCGGCGCCTCCCCCGCTTTCACGCGGCGGAAGAACGCGGTGAACGCTTTGTCCAGCCGGCGCAGCGTGGCCTGCTGGGAGGAGAAGGACCAGCGGCCCTGACGCTCGGGGTCGAAGGCGCGGATGTCCTTGAGCTGGGCGGACTGCCGGCCGTATCGCACGGTCGTCTTGGAGGCGTGCCGCCGGGCGTCGCGGCGTTCCTGCAACGCGGCGTTGTACAGCGAGCAGATCCAGCCCACCCCCCTCGGTCCTTGTCGCCAACATAGAGCAGGCCACTGACAACGCAGCGAACTTTGGCGCTGCGCGCCCTTGGGACGAGGATGCGTTTCCCTCCCCGGCTGAAGCCGGGGATACGGCTTCGAGGCGCTGTCTCCGCCTCCGAAGAGGCCGGTTGGCACCACGCCGTAGGCGCATTAGTGCGCGCGAGTGAGAAGTGGCGGCACGTCGTTCGCGTCAGGGCATCCGGCACTCCTGATGTGCAAAGTTGGTTGACCGGATCTCTTGAGCGCAAGCCCCGTCCTTCAGGGCAGGGTTGGCTCATCCTTGGAGCGGAGCCGCGCAGCGGCTCAGTTCTCTGCGTTGTCAGTGGCGTGCACTAGGTTGATCACGTCAGCCGAAGAGGGGGTGTGCTCATGCTGTCCGGTCGCCGTTACCTGCTCGACCTGTTGCCCGAACAACGGCAGATGTGCGAGGAGTTCGGCGACGTCTGCCGGTCGGTGTGGAACACCGCTTTGGAGCAGCGCCGGGAATACCGCCGACGCGGGGCGTGGATGAACTACGCGCCGCAGTGCGCCGAGCTGGCCGATGCCAAGCGTGAGTATCCGTGGTTGAAGGCGGCACCGTCACACGCGTTGCAGCAGACCCTGCGTGATCTGGACCGGGCCTGTCGGGAGCACGGCACGTTCACGGTGCGGTGGCGGTCGAAGGCACGCTGGTCGCCGTCGTTCAGGTTCCCCGACGCCCAGCAGATCAGCGTGGAGCGGCTGGGGCGCAAGTGGGGTCGGGTCAGGCTGCCGAAGCTGGGCTGGGTCCGCTTTCGCTGGTCGCGTCCGCTCGGTGGTGAGATTCGTTCTGCGACCGTGTCCCGCAAGGGCGGCCGATGGTTCGTGTCGTTCCTCGTGGACGACCACGCCGCCACTCCCGAACGGCACGTCATGCCGGGCTCGGCCGTGGGCATCGACCGCGGGGTCAAGACCGCTGTGGTCACCTCGGACGGCGACTTTAACGACCGGGCTTTCATCACCGCCGGCGAGGCGGTCCGCTACCGGCGTCTGCAACAGCGCCTGGCCCGTTCCAGGCGCGGCAGCGCGGGGCGGCGCAAGACGACCTGGGCCATGGGCCGGATCACGTCCCGAGTCTCCAACCGGCGTGGGGACTTCTGCGCGCAGATAGCCGCCCGGATCGTGGCGAAGAACGCCCTGGTGGTCCTCGAAGACCTGCGGATCAAGAACATGTCCGCCAGTGCGTCGGGCACGGTGGCCGAGCCCGGTCGCCACGTCCGGCAGAAAGCCGGGCTCAACCGGGCCATCCTGGACAAGGGGTGGCACCGCCTCGAGATCGCCCTCACCAACGCCGCCCGGTACACGGGCACACGCGTGGTGAAAGTCAACCCCGCCTACACGTCGCAGCGGTGCTCCGCCTGCGGTTTCGTCACCGAGGGAAACCGAGAGAGCCAATCGGTCTTCGCGTGCAAAGCCCCAGGCTGCGGGCACCGCGCTCACGCCGACGTGAACGCGGCGATCAACATCAAACACGCGGCAGGACATGTCGTGTCAGCCTGTGGAGACCTCGACACCGGTCGGTCCGTGAAGCAGGAACCCCAAAGCCGGGCGACCGGCCCAACCCCCGC